>NZ_JAYUPA010000757.1:0-3491 GCF_043760365.1 Armatimonas sp. | reverse complement strand
GCTTCCCCCGGTCCGCCAGATAGAGTCCCTCCATCAGCGAGGGCATGGTATGGGTTCTATGGATCCGGTTCATGAAGTGGAATGTCGCGAGCGTCCGCGTGAGGAGCTCGTTGGAGAGGCCCGCGCTGCCGTGAAAATCTAAGACGAGCTGGTGGGGACCCATAAACGCCATCTCGTGGGTGGGAGCACCCAGCGAGGCTCGTAGCCGCGTGACCGCCACGCTGAAGGCCAGAAAGAGCAGTACATAGAGCAAGATGAAGAGGAGAGGAAGGCCGATTCCCACTCCGATAGTCGCCGTGCCCGCGATGCAAGCCAGCAGTAGGGCAAAAAGAAACCGCGCGGGAAGCCCTCCGCCTGGGTCGCGCTCGCCGCTGTTGATCTGTGCCCAGAGCTGCTTTAAGTGTGGCTTGGCCAGCCAGAGCGCACTCACAAAGAGCCCGATAAACGCCCCCCAGCTCTGCTCGGAGAAGTACGGTGGGCTGGGCGTGAGCCCGCCGCCGCCAAAGACCCCCTGCTCGTTGCCGATACTGTAGGCGATAATCTGCTGCGCCTTGCGCACGAAGAAAAACACGAGAAGAGAAAAGAGCAAGTCGGTGGGCATGAGAAAGCCCAGTGCCGAGAGATACGGAAAGATCCCAACGGGAGTCCAGCCGGTCTGGTTCCACGGCGGCGAGACAAAGGCGCGGTTGAAGTCGCCAATAAAGCGAATATTGAAGTGGGGGAGCTGAGGGTACAGAAACGAGAAGCCGTTGAGCATGTCAATGGCAAAGACCACGGCGAAGCTCCCCCAGAACAGCTTGTTCTTCCAGAGCGGTGTCTGCCCTGGCACACTCTCCTCGGTGAGGGCGAGAGGGAGCTGCACTAGGGGAAACGCGAGGCGCTCTTTGTGAACCCACTGGTCTTTGAGCAGCGCACTGATGCAGAGCATGGCCGTGGTGACCAGCGTGAGAAGCAGCGTCCACGCCCCGATCTTGGGCCACCAGAGTGGCAACTGGGAGACGAAAAAGCCAAAGGTCTTGCCACCCTCGCCAAAGGATTTGAGGGGCGCGGGGTCACGGAAGAAGAACCAGTCGTGGACGTAGGGCAGAATATAGGTGCCGTAGCGTGGGTTCTGCTCGGAGTAGACCGCAAAGCCGTAGCTTGCCGGAGCGACCATGTCCATCCACTCGCCGCTCATGGCGCAGGCAATTGTGAGCATGGCATAGACCACCGCGATCTCCCGCCCATTGAGCGCCCACTTCGGTAGCACTCTTCGCACGGGGATATTGAGTAGCGCCAAGACGATCGTCAGAGCGAGGGGTGGCACCATCAGCGAGAAGATTCGGTCAATGACCTGGTCTTGCGCCCAGTAGCAACACACGGGGATTAAGAGCAGTCCCACTAGAAGCGGGCGAAGAAGGGCTAACATGGTCTATAATTTCTCCTACGGTGCAACCATAATCCTGCCGACATCGTCTTTAGGTATATCGCCCCGATAAACCGGGGCGTCTTATTGTCGTCGCAGGCTCCGACACGAAGGCCGCAAGCGGCCATACCGAACCGAGTCAACTCGGCATGGGCGGCACGCCCTTCGTGTCCGAGGCACGAGGACAATAAGACGCTCCCGTTCATGGGAGCGACCACATCGAGGAGAGAAAACCATGATCTCGGATGAGCTGAAGCAAAAGATTGACGACTGGGTGAAACGCGAGGGCCGCAACGAGTACGGCGACCCCAAAGACACCCTCTACGCAGGCGGCAACCCGCTCTTCGACGAGCGCTCGCCGGGCCTCAAAGACCGCTATGAGTATATTTTAAAGCGCAATCCCAAACTACAAGAGGAGCTTGAGAGATGAAATCCCATACCGGGGGAAACCCCAAGTTCGACGAGCGCACGCCCGAGGTCAATAAAGACCGGCAAGTTGCGGGCGTCAACCCGAACTTCAACGAGCAGAAAAGCCCGCTTGATCTCGTGACTCCACTCGCCAAAAAGAAATCGTTACCTATTCGGAGGATCAAACCATCATGACCAAATCTCTGAGAAATACATTAGCCACCCTCGGCATCGCCGTGGCCGTCGGTGCCACCGCTGTACCGATGCTCTCCGTCTGGACACAGAAAGATGTCACAAAGCCTCTTGACCAGCTCATATTTACGACTCAAGATGGCGTTAAAGTGCTTCCCTCGCTTGCTCCTACGATCCTCATAGACTTCAAAGACAACGTCAGCGATAGCGAGATTGAGGCGTTTTCTAAGCAGTACAACCTGAAGCTTGAGCCAAACTCCATCGAGGCCAAAGACAACCGCCTTTATCGCGTAGACCGTACTACGAACACAAACGTGGAGGCGATCATAAACCTTGAGGCGATCAAAAATGATTCCCGCGTTCAGGCCGCCGAGCCAGAGATTACGTTCCATCTGGAGCAATCAGGCATTTGTGGAAACTGTTCTCCGGGTTTCAGGGCTGCGGTTACGGCCAAACGCACCATTGATCCCACGGTCGAGACCACGACGATGGCTGATCCGACGGTGCATGAAGAGCTTACGCTTACACTGAACGCGGACGAGCCTTCTGGTACTCGCCCTAACGATCCGCTCTATGACAAGCAGTGGAACTTCCGTATGATTGACACGGAAGGGGCTTGGGAGCGGACGCGGGGTAAGGGCGCGGTGGTGGCGGTGATTGATACCGGCGTCACCAAGGCACGGGACTTCAAGCAAACCACATTCACAGCGGGCTACAACTTTGTCAGCAAGACCACCAACGCCGACGACGACCACGGGCACGGAACCCATGTCGCGGGGACGATTGCGGAGTCCACGAACAACAATGAGGGCGTGGCCGGGATCGCGTTTGAGGCGACCATCATGCCGCTGAAAGTGCTCTCCGCGGAGGGCAGTGGCACCAGTGCCGATATCGCCGATGCCATTCGCTTCGCCGCCGACAAGGGCGCAAATATCATCAACATGAGCCTTGGCTCCATGTACCCGTCCGATGTGATCCACGAAGCCTGCAAGTACGCTCGCAAGAAGGGCGTCACGATTGTTTGTGCGGCAGGCAACAGCTTCAAGGAAGGTGTCGGCTACCCGGCAGCGTTCCCCGAGTGCATCGCTGTCTCCAGTGTCGGGCCGAGCGGAAAGCTCTCTAAGTTCTCGTCGTGGGGCAAGCAGGTCGCGCTCGCTGCGCCGGGCGGCGACATGATTGACTCCAAAGACCCGAAAGATGGCATTTTGCAGAACACGGTCTACCAGGGCCAGGACGACTACTTCGCGTTCCAAGGAACGTCTATGGCATCGCCGCATGTCGCCGGAGCCGCTGCGTTGGCCTACAGCCAGGGCACCAAGGACCCTGCAAAAATTAAAGACCTGCTCCAGAAAACCGCGAGCAAGCCCAAAGAGAACAATGTCAAGAAGTACGGCGCGGGCATTCTTAATGTGGGCAAGCTCACCGCCAAGAGCGCGGCGGACAATACCTGGAAGCTACGCCACGCACTGGCAATTGGCTTTGCGGG
>NZ_JAYUPA010000756.1:0-10018 GCF_043760365.1 Armatimonas sp. | reverse complement strand
GAGCTTTCTGTGCCTGTTAGTAACTCTCAGATTAGCTTCACAGTAGCCATACGGCCATAGGTAATTTTACTGGAAACATATGTTCGTCCGTACAGTGGCCGCAGGAAGGCGATTACAGACAAGATTGAGATAGGTGGCTATCTCCATGGGGTTTGTCTTCTGTTCCTCGGAGAGAGTGATCACCAGACCGGGACGGTAGAGAATCAGGGTAGTACTCCCCACCTTGCCTCGTCGAGTGGCATCTTCTCCTACCATTACCCGGAGTTTTTGGGTAATGGCATCCATCACTTTTTCGTCGTTGGTTCGGGGGTCTGCCTGTTTTGCGTGTGCACCGCTGGCGGTTGCCAGGAGCGCAATCACCGGGAGACAAGTGAGTGAAAAATGAGCGTGTTTCATTGTTTATAGGAACCTTTCGTCGGGGGAACAAACGGAGTGCCAAGTGTATACGCCCCCATGTCGATACAGTTGGAGAGATCAGCGCCCTCGAAGCTCGCGTTAGACACATCGGTCTGTGGGCTCTCCCCCGAGTCAGTGGCAAGAATATTCTCGGGGCGCGGAGTGCGGTCGGTGTTTTTGCCATCCACCATATCCACAAAATTCTGTGGGAAGATCCAGTCGGCGGCATAGACATTGTAGTCAAAGACCGTGGCCGGATCCCAGTTCACTCGCAACGCTTGTCGGAAGTTCGCATTGAAGAGCCGTACCGCAATCTCGGTGTTCAGGCCACCGGAGGCAACGTCAATATCCGATGTCAGCTCCGCGCTCCCACTAGCGACCTCCAGACGAAACGCGGCATCGAGACCCGCCAGATGCAGAGGATTGCTTGCCGTGAGTGGCTCTTGCTGCAGCTGCTGCAGAATGGTTTGCTGGGTGGTGCGGGCAACCGCATTGCAAACTCGGGTTCGTAGCTTGACCAGCTCGCCCATGAGAGAGAGGCTGGCGCTGTGGAGGGGAGCCTTGACGGTCTTGCCCAAAGGCCAGCGGTCGAAGAGCAGGCACTCCTTGGCATTTGTCCAGTCCGACTCAAAAATCTCTAAAAGCAGTTTTTGCAGTACGTCGTCTTTGCCAGAAATCGACTGGACGTACTCGGGTGTCAGGCGTCCCATAAAGGAAGTCATGCTGGCCTGATCCTGACTCTGGGCGGGTGAGGCAGAGAGAAAACAAGAGGCCAACCCCGAGCAAGACCGACAGACGCAGAGCGGATAGGGTTCTTGTCCCTTGGTTGTGTTTCATGTTTTAGGTTATAACGCTGAGGTCTATACCAATTCCTAACAGCATCGTAAAGCCTGTACAATGGAGGCCATGACAACACGGTGCGAGGTGCGGGTTCTAGGACAGATCGCCGTTACGTTCGCCGATGGACGCGAGCCGGTGATGAAGTTCCGGACGCAAAAGGCCGCGCTGTTGCTCACCTATCTGGCGCTCCACGCAGGCAAGGCGCACGCGCGTGAGTTTCTCATCGAGCTGCTCTGGCCCGAGGTAGACACCGCCGTCGGGCGTAATAATCTCAGCACGACGCTCTCGATTCTGCGCAGGCAGCTTGAGCCGGGCGGTGGGAAAGACCTCTTTATCGCCAACCACACGACCGTGCAGCTCAGCGCCGAGGGAGTCGGGGTGGACGCACGGCGCTTCGAGGTGCTTGTCAAGCGTGGCCTGCACACACGGCTGGCCAGTGCGGAGCGGCAGGAGGCTCTGCAGGAAGCACTCGCGCTCTGGGCACCGCCGCTAGCGGGCATCTACGATGACTGGGCACTCGACGAACAAGCACGCCTTGAAGCCCTCGCCGACCAGGCGCGAGAGGCAAGCGAGAGCCTGCCCGAGCTTGCGGTTACCGAAACCGTGACTACCACACCCGCTGCCGCCGACCCGCTGCCCGTGGCGTTCTCCCGGTTTTTAGGCCGTGAGAAAGAGCGCGACGCCATTGGGGAGCTGCTGCAAACCACTCGCCTCATCACGCTGCTTGGCCCTGGCGGCGTGGCAAAGACCCGGCTCGCGCTGGAGGTGGCACGGGCAAGCTACGACGCCTTTGCGCGGACGGTCTTTGCCTCCCTGGCCGAGCTTCCGCTGCCGTCGCTCATCGTCCCCACCCTGCGCCGCGCCCTCACCGACGCCCCCCCGCCGCCGACCCGCTGGCGCAGCTCGTGGCGACGATCAACGTGATTCCGGGCAGAGTGCTCCTGATATTAGACAACCTGGAGCATCTTCTCCCCAGCGATATCGCAGACGACGCGGACGAAGAAAAATCGCGTTTTGGCGCGGCGCGGGTGGTGCGGCAGTTGCTGGAGTCCTGCCCGAAGCTGGTGATCCTTGCCACCTCGCGCCAACCCCTCGGAGTCGAGGGCGAGCAGCAGGCACTGGTCGAGCCGCTGGCGGAGACCGTGGGCGTCGAGCTTTTCATGGATCGTGCCCGCGCCGTGCGCCCCGACTTCGTGCAAAACTCCGGCAACCAGGGCGAGATCGCGGCGATCTGCACGCTTCTGGACGGACTGCCCCTCGCCATCGAGCTGGCGGCGGCCTGGGTGCGCGTGCTCTCGCTCAAAGAGCTACGGGGGCAGCTCAAAAAAGAAGTGCTCTGGCTGGAGGGGCGGCGGCGCGACCAGAACCCGCGCCAAAAGAGCCTGGAGGCGACCCTGCGCTGGAGCTGGCAGTTGCTTAGCGTGGGGGAAAAGAACCTCCTGTGCGCCCTCTCGGTCTTTCGCGGTGGCTGGACGATTGAAGCCGCCGAAGCCGTGGGCGCTCTGCCCGACACGCGGGACCTGCTCTACAGCCTGGTGGAGAAGTCGGTGGTGATTGTGGAGCCGCGCCCCGACGAAACGCGGTATCGCTTTCTGGAGACGATTCGGCAGTTTGCCCACGAGCGCCTTGCCGAGAGCGGCGACGAGGCAGCGTTCCGCGCAGTCCATCTCGCGCACTTTCTGGCGCTGGCCGAAGCTGCGGAGCCAAACCTCACCGGCCCGGAGCAGGGGATCTGGCTCAACTGCCTTGAATTGGAGCACAACAATCTTCGTGCGGCGCTGAGCTGGAGCTGTAAATTCCCCCAAACTGGTGCGCTGGGGTTGCGTCTGACGGGGGCACTCTGGCGGTTTTGGGTGGTACATGGTTACTTTGCTGAAGGTCGCGAATATCTCACTAAAGTGCTGTTAAGCAATGAAGGGGGAGTTCCCTTGGTTCGTGCAAAGGCACTGCAAGGGGCAGGTGTGCTTGCCCGAATGCAAGGAGACTACGCTTCCGCGCGTGCACTCAACGAGGAGAACCTGGCTCTAAGGAGAGAGCTGGATGATCGGCAGGGCATTGCGATGGCGCTGAACAATTTGGGGAATTTGGCCCAGGATCAGTCGGACTATGTCTCGGCGTGTAAGTTATATGAAGAAAGCCTCGCTCTCAAGCGAGAGCTGGGTGACCGTCAAGGCATCTCTAACTCACTGAACAATTTGGGGGGAGTGGCCTATTACCAGGGCGAGCATGCCTCATCCCAGGCTTTGTATGGGGAGAGTCTCGCAATCGAGCAGGAGCTGGGTAACCCGACTGGCATCGCCCGTTCCCTGGGAAATCTAGGAGTTGTAGCCTACTACCAAGGTGACTACACTTTGGCGCAAGTGCTCCACAAAAAGAGCCTTGCTATAAAGCGGGAGCTCGGTAACCCCCTGAGTATCGCTCTCTCCCTGGAAGAGCTGGCGGCGCTGCGTGCTGTCACGAACGCTCCCCTTCTGGCTTCTCAGCTCTGGGGCGCGGTGGAGAGTCTACGGGAGCAAATCGCTTCGCCCCAGTCCTCCCAAGCACATGAAAGGCAGGCGGGACAGGTCGCCGCCATTCGCGCGACGCTTGGCGATAATCCCGCTTTCGATGCCGCGTGGGCAGAGGGTCGTGCGCTGACACGGGAGCAGGCTATCGCACTGGCGCTGGATGGCGGCCTCACCTAATCTTTGACTGCTGGAGAGATGGATGCCAAAGCTCTGGTAGTCGTCGCTGAATTTTATCTTGCACTACCAGGTTTCGTTATCAACGACTATGCCTCGGCGTGTGCTCACTTCAAGGAGGCTCTGATGATCTGCCAGTTCCGGGCTCGTGGTGGAGCGGCTTGCCCAGCCGGAGCGCCCCGTGCCCAACCTGTCCACTTGCCTAAAACCTCCTCGTCACTCTTTTCTCCGATGTGTTACACTTAACACATAAGTGACGATGGTGCGTTTATAGTGATCTCAAGGATGCTTGTGACGCACTAAAGATACCTCGACAATGAAGCTCAAGAACCAACACTTGTTTCTCATTAGTATGTTGATGGGAACGGCAATCGTGGTCGCTCCTTTGGTATACGATCGCCTGGTGCATGGCCGCGCCCCGAAAACCACAACGCTTACCCCAGACGTGGAGGTCACCGCGCAGATTGCACAGCGACAACTGCGCACAATTCAACAGGCAGGCTATAAGACCCTGATTGATTTTCGCCCCGATAGCGAGGTGGACGGTCAAGCTTCCTCAAAAGTGATCGAGAGGGAGGCACAAAAAAATGCACTTTCCTTTTTTTACGTTCCTATTCCTCATGGCGATGCCGTGCCGGAAGATGCTGTCCGTAAGCTCTCCGAGATTTTGAGTAGCTCGCCACCTCCGTTCCTCCTGTACTGTCGAAGTGGTCGTAGAGCGACACGTGCGTGGAGCCTTGCTGAGGCATCGCGACGCTCAGGTCGGAGTGCAGAGGGTATTTATCAAGCCGCAAGTGGCACAGGCTATTCGATTGAGGATCTAAAAGTATCCATCAAATCTCGGGTTTCCCGGCGGGATGCCGGTTTGGGAAACACCAAAGGAGGCAGATCAAGTGGAGACACAGCGAAAAAATAGCCGCTACTGGGCAGTGCTCGGCAGAGTGGCTGTCGTTATTTCCGGGGTGTGGGTAGGTGTCGTTCTCGGCTATATCCTTTCTCTCCTCACGGGGCTAATCCAGATCTGTGGTTAATACACATGAATGACGATGACGCGTTCTTTATCGCTCTAAGCCACACGAGCTGGGGCCTGGTTCCCTTTGTCGTCGCCGTCGGGCTAGGCGTTGCCCTGTATTTTCTCACCAAGCGCTGGCAGGATCTACGGGAGCATCGGATTCTCCTCGCACTCATCGTTCTTTGGCTACTCTTTCTCCAGAGCATGTTTCTCAATCTAGGAGGATTGATGCATTTCGGGTGTGCTCAACGGGTTGGGCGCAATACCGCCTGCCGCGAAAATATGAAGCAGCTCGGCGTGGCGATGATGCAGTACGTGCAAGACTACGACGGCACCTTCCCACCAGCTAATAGCTGGGAAGCGGCACTGAAGCCCTACCTCAAAACGCCATTGACATGCCCAGCAGTAAAGACGAAGGGCAGCTACGGGATGAACAAAGCGCTGGGTGGCCGAAAGCTCGCCGAGATCAACGACCCCACCAAAACCGTCGCCTTCTTCGAAACCAATGCCCTTGGCCCTTCGTTTTCTGGCGGTGTAGCGGACATGGCAAAGGAGCGACACGGTGGCCGCTCCAATGTTGTCTTCGCTGATGGCTCCACGCCAACCTACCCCAATCCCAACCGGAAAGAGTTTATTTGGGACATCCCCACGGCTACGACGAAGGCATCGCCACAATAAACTCCATACTCTGGGCCAGAACCGGCTTACTTGACGGTGATCTTGGCAATGACGCACTCACCGCGGCCTTTGGGGTTGGCGCGGCTCTGGATCGTCCAGAGGTCGGTGCGGTTGTCGCCGTCTAGCACGGTGCAGGAATAGTCGCCCCACGCGACCCCATCGGTTGCGCCCTCGCCCTCGCCGAGGCTCTGCACGGGGCGGGTGGTGCCCTTGGGATCACTGGCCTTGCGCGTGGCGTAGCGCGGGCTGATGAACATCTCGGGGCCGGTCTCTTGAAAGCCGATCAGCACATCATTGTTTTTATTGACCGCGATCGTGGTCTGGATGTAGCCGTTGGTAGGGTGCGCGATCCGCCCCCCCTGAACCTCGATGCCGTCAAGCGTGAGCTGGTGCCACTGCACGGCGGCACGGCCCTCGAACTCCACCACGTGGGAGAACCAGAGGTGCTTGTTCTGAATCACCAGGTTCTTCGGGTTGCGATCCCCCGACGAGGTCTTCTGCCCTGTGCCCTTCTGCGGCGACTGCGGCGGCCAACCAAAGTGCGTAAATCCGTGGGGCTTGCGCGTCACCGACGCGATCTTCGGGGTGCCGTCGCCCGCATCTGCCACACGCGTAATCACTATCTCGCGGTCGGTCAAGTCCACAAAGTAGAGGTCGTCTATTGGGTCCAGCGTGTTGACGGGGTGCCCGAGACTGCCCGCGAAGTGCCACGCGGTGGCGGGCTTTCCGGACTTGAGCTCGGCCATCTTCATCACAATCGTGCGCTCGGGGCCACCAGGGAAGCTATAGCCCAGCCACTTGCGGCTGTAGCCATTACCGCCGCCGTCCACGGCCTGTGTGATCGAGATCGGGTAGGTATTCCATGCGCCCCTTGGGTCCGCGGTCTCGGAAACAGAGATATTAACGGGCTTTGTCTTCGCCGGGTCGTAGTACCACCAGAGATCAAAAGCAAAGACTTTGTTATGGACATCGAAGAACAGCTTGGGGTCAATGCCATCGTTGAAGGCTTTCTGAGAGACGCCCTGAATAAAATTGCCTTTGGTGTCGTAGATAATCAGGCCGCTGTTGGTGCCATGGAGCACAAAGCCATTGCCCACGGCGATCTGTGGGTCCACTTGCCGGTTGCCATCCATCGAGCCATCGAAGGCGAAGACACCATTGGCCGTGCGGGGATTGCCACCCTGCTTGCGCTCTTTGGCGGTGCCGCGCTTATTGAAGGTCTCATTGCGAATCGGGGTGATCAGCTCATTTCGGGCTGGTTTGTCACTTCTTTGTTGGGACAGTCTTGAAAAAAGCATACGAGAATTATACCGTGTGTAGGTAGTTGTCTTTTGTCTGAATGTAGTTCTCCGCGGAGTAGCGCAGAAACGCGATCTCGGCGTCGGTGAGGGGCCGGATCTTGGTGGCGGGCCGTCCCAGGTAGAGAAAACCGCTCTCCAGCACTTTCCCAGGCGGTACCAGGCTCCCGGCCCCGAGCATCACGTGACTCTCGATCACGGCATTGTCAAGAACAATCGAGCCCATGCCAATCAGCGACTCATCGCCAATCGTGCAGCCGTGCAACACGCACGAGTGCCCCACCGTAACATAGCTTCCAATAATCAGCGGTGCGCCCTTCGAGCCGCCATAGCCCGCGTGAGTGACATGCCCCATCGCCAAGTCCTGGAAGTTCGTCCCGCGTCCGATCACAATCTTGTGCACATCGCCGCGCAGCACCGCGTTGCACCAAATAGAAACATCCTCGCCCAGGGTCACATCCCCAATCACCTGCGCCGAGTCGTGCACGAAGACCCGCTCAGCGAGCTTTGGAAACGTTTCTAAGTAATACGAAAGAGCCATAGTGGTTAGATTCTACCGTGTGCAAGCCGCGCATCGGGATTCCGACCCCACGGGATTCCGCCCACGTTCCTGTGGGCGGTTCGTTGTGGGCAGCGCCCGTGCGAGTGCGGTGGTCGCCCAGGCGGCGGCGCTTACGGAGATAAACTGGTCTTTGCCATGCGGGTAGCCGGACTCAAAGTAGGTCTGGATGGGCACGCTTCGTGTGACGACGTGCCAGGAGCCGTCGGGGAGCTGCTTTTCGAGGAGATAGCGTAGGCCCTTTCGGTAAGACGCATCGGTTGTGGCAAGTCCCCCCGCCTCATTCAGCACGACGAGAGCCGTGGCGGTGGCGTAGACATCGGTGTCCATCGTGTTGTTCTGTGCCCAGCCGCCGTCTGGTTTCTGCTGTTGCGCCAGCTCCTGCGCCGCTTTGCGAAGCTCCGCCTCGGGGGCATCCGCCGTCTGGAGTGCACGCAGACGGAACACGCGATCCTCAGTATCTACTGCGGGTGTCTTGAGCAGCCACGTGCGCACCTGTGCAAAGCGTAGTGCTTGGCGCTCTTTTTGTTCAGGCGTGCCAAAGACTTTCAGACCGTACAGAGCGACATGCGTTGAGGTGAACAGGCTCTGCTGGGTCGGGGGGCGGCGCGAGGTCGGGCGCCAGTAATCGAGCTCACTCTGCCAGCGCAGGAGATACTCCGCCACAGCCCCCGTGGTCGCATCCGGCTTCCAGCCCGCCGCATCAAGTGCCCAGAGCGCGTAGCCCGCCGTGTCTATCTGGCCGCCCTGTCCCTTTCCGACAAGATACTGCTTCCGGTTGGTCTCCAAAAAATCCACCGTGAACTTTACCTGCCTGCGCAGCTCCTCCTCGTCTATCTTGAAGCCGCGCACCTTCGCCGCCGAGAGTGCAAGAATCGTCAGCCCCTGGCTATGGCAGGTGAAACACTGCGCCCGCTTCTCGACCGAGCCGCGTGCTCCCGCCGCCAGCAGAGGCAGCGATTTCTCGACGGCAGCGCGTAGGCTGGCATCGGTGGGGGCTGCCACTTGATCCGTCTTGCCTCCCCGCGCCACGGTGAGCAGCGCGAAGAACGTGAGAGCCGCGAGCAAAATTCGTTTCATCATAGTTCGTCAACCTTTAGATGCCATTATGCCATTATGCCATTATGCCACTATGCCGTCGTGGCAAAGACCTGAATTTCATTGAGGACGCCTTTAAATGATTGCAGCCCCCGATCCTGGAAGACGAGACCAGAGCCATCTACCAAGTCCTTGACCGTGCGTGTCGCAATCACCTCGTCGGGCTGTGCAAAGAGCATGATTCGGGCAGCCACGTGCACTGCAATTCCTGCCAGATCCTCGCCGCGCGCCTCGCACTCGCCCGTATGGACACCGGCGCGAATCTCCAGGCCCAGTGCGCGTGTGCGTGCGACAAGGCTCTGGGCACAGCGGACGGCGCGCGCGGGGCCGTCGAAACAGACGAGAATACCATCGCCCGTGAACTTTACCAGCCGCCCTCGGAAGCGTGCCACCTCCTCAGTCGCAGCCCTATCGTGCGCATCCAGCAAGCTCCGCCAAGCCGCGTCGCCCAGCGCTTGGGCACGGGCGGTGGAGTCAACAATATCGGTAAAGAGAATCGTGGTGAGAAAACGCTCCGTGGAGTCGTCGCGGCTTGTCACCTGGCCAGTCACAAACTCCTCAATGGGATCCACAATCAAGTCATGGTGCTCGTCGCGCCAGCTCACATGGAAGTCGCCCTCAAGCTCGACATAGCGCTGACAGTTAGGGAGCCGCTCCGCTAAGTAGCGCCCATGTGCTACGGAAAGCACCGGGTCTTGGGCGGCATGAATTACCAGAGAGGGCGCACTCACCAGGGGAAGTGCCTCGCGGACATCTATCAGCTGGTTGTGGCGCATGATCCGCGCCGCCATCTCGGGCGTGGCAGTGTAGCGCTCCAGACGCGACATGACCCGCAGCTCGGAGTCAGGATCGGGTGCGTGCTGGGCAAAGTGGCGCAGGACATTGCCGGTGCCCCACTGCTCCTGCACCCTACTCGCATACGCGGCGGCGGCTTCGTCCGGGCGGCCAATCGGATAGTCCGGTGCCCAAGCCAGCCGTGCATACGAGCCGTAGACCACCAGTTTTTCGACCCGTTCGGGATACGTCGCTGCAAAAAGAATAGACAGTGGCCCGCCTTCCGAGAAGCCGCAGAGCACGCAACGCGCGAAGCCCGCCGCGTCCATCACGGCACGAATGTCGTCCATGCGCTCTTCCAGCGAGCCAAAGTCTACCGATCTATCGGAGAGGCCCGTGCCACGCTTATCAAAAGTGGCCACACGGGCAAAGCGCGAGACGCGCTCCAGACCATGACGATAGAAAGGACTCTCCCAGTTCATGTCCACATGGGAGATAAACCCAGGCACCCAGACAAGCGGTGGCCCCTCACCCGTCACCTGAAAAGCAATCGTCGTGGAGCCACTCTGCGCGTACTCGATATCCACTGTACGGACGAACATATGTTTCCAGTAAAATTACCTATGGCCGTATGGCTACTGTGAAGCTAATCTGAGAGTTACTAACAGGCACAGAAAGCTCA
>NZ_JAYUPA010000755.1:0-3493 GCF_043760365.1 Armatimonas sp. | reverse complement strand
CCCCCTTCACGGTACAGGAGCGCCAGAGTTCGCAGAAGCAGTTCCTCATCATAGATCTTGCCTGTCACTCCAAAGGAGAAAGTCGCCGCCTCGGGGAGCAGAACATGCAGTGTGGGTCTATGGTGTGCAGGATTGGGACGTGGGTTCACCGAGTGCCGATGCAGGCGACCTGAGCGCTGCAAAAGCAAGTCAACCGGGGCAAGCTCAGAGACAAAACTGTCGAAACAGACATCCAACGACTGCTCCACAACTTGGGTTGCGATCAAGATAGCACGCTTTGGACGCTCAGGGTTCGGCAGTGCCTTGTCCTGAGAATGAGGCCCAAAGAGGCAAATCATCTTCTTCTCAATAGCATCGCGCCGGTCTGCGGGAAAGCGGGCATGGAAGAGAAAGCGCTCGTTCTCAGGAACGCCGAGCGCTTGCAGTATCTGGAACGTATCCTGCGCCACCCGAACCGTATTGACCAGCACGCAAACGCAGCCCCCCTCGCGCACCAAGTCTGCTGCCAGAGCCGCGATTTTTTCAGGCTCTCCTAACAGTCCTTCATGGCGCTGAGTTTGGATACTCTTTCGCTGTGCCTCATCGCGTTCTACAGACTGAAGAGTAACTTCTCCATCACTGCCCACAAACGTCAGAAGCGGGTAGGCATCAGACTCAGGAAGCGGCTCAGGTGTCCAAGCTCCCACAAGCTGCGCTTTCTGGCTTTGTGAGAGGGTCGCCGAGAGCAAGATCACCGGAATTCCCAGTGCCTTGCACCACTCCAGCAAGCGGCAGAGAATCGTGGTCATAAAGGCGTCGTAGGCATGCACCTCATCCACGATGAGCACCTTCTGCCCCAGCCCAAAGAGCCGTAGGAATCCATGTTTTACATTCAGCGCCGCCATCAGCGCTTGATCTATAGTCCCTACCCCCTCAGGGGCAAGCAAGGCACGCTTCGCACTGGCAAACCACTCCAGCGCCCGGCTGGATTCCTTAGGGTCATCCGAGTCCGTCTCGGGTGCGTGCTCGGGGGTCTGTTCGTCGCGGAGCCAAGCCATTCCATGCACCAGGCGCGGTGCTCCTTGACCAGGGCTCCGTTGTGCCAGATACTTCTGATAGCGCCCGTGCATCTGGTTACTCGTCGCCTGCGTGGGAAGCGCAATGTAGGCCCCTATTGTTTGCCTTTGACGATTCCACTCCTCCGCAAGAAAGATAGCCCCTTCGGTCTTTCCTTCGCCCATAGGTGCTTCCAGAATGGCAAGTCCCGGAGTGACTCCTTCCAGAGTAGCCTTCGCAAGTGCTTTCTGTGATGGGCGCAGGGTACTGATCCCCGGCCACACCTCAGCGAACGTGAGTGGGCTAGTCTTACCCTCAGGCACTCGTTCCGCATCCAGCTCAAGCTGAGCAACTACTTTCTGAGCCCGCTCGCACGCCATTGCAAAGTAGCGCTCTGGGTCTTTCTCATCTGCCTCGGCAAGAACTCCATAAAACTGTTTATCGTTGGAGGCGATCCAGTCGCAGAGCACGATCAGCCCAGAAAGCATCAGCCCAACAACACTTGCATTTTCGACATCGAAGTTCTCGGGTGAAAACGTCTCCAGTGGCCCGACAACTTGCTCAACAAGAGCAGCGAGTGCATTACGAATCGGCTCCCAGCGAGCAATATCTTCGTCATCAAGTAGTTCGGGCTTAAAGTTGCCATGATGACCTTTGACCGCCATCACAATGGGAGATAGGGCTTCGCCTCCCCATCCCAAACCCTGTAACCGCTCTTCAAGCCACTCCGCTGAGCGGGCCTCATGACGAAAGCCACGGACAAAATCAGGATAGACACGGTTCAGAAGATCGGGATACTCCGTACAACACTCGGGTGCCTTCTTCTGGAAGAGCGCATCCGCTTTGCCAATATCGTGCAAGGCAACCAGATAGCAAAGGCAGTGAGATGGTATAGGAGAGTCGGGCCAGAACCGAGGAGCAAGTACTTTAACAAGTGCCCCTACATCCAAGAGGTGCCGCCATAGGAAGTGATGTGGCTCAGATTTAGCCCAAAGTGATAACCAGACAAAGTCGTCCTTCAGCATAAGTGGTGCCTACAGTTCCTTCAGAAAATCACACAACACATCCTACCAAAGCAAACCGCAGTATAGTTTCAGGGTAACAAAAAGCCGTAGATTTTTCCCAGTTTTTTTAGCTCCTCGCGAATCTCTTCTCGCAGCGCCTCAGGCTCCAGCACTTCCGCCTCAGAACCGAAGCTCATCACCCAGCGACGAACCTCAAATGTGCCCGTCACCTGCATCGTCAGCACCACACCACCTCCCTCAGGAAGCTCCTCTAAAGTCTGACTGGGGTGGTAGATACGCTCGCGAATCCAGCGTGATTGGTAAGGCGTGAAGCGCACCCGCACCGTGACGAGCGGCTCACCGTGACGCATACCAAACGCCTGACGGACATAGGCGGCAGCATCGAACTCCGATGGGGTGAGAAACGCGGCAGTATCGGCAAAGACCAGCCAGTTACGGACACGGGAGAGATGGAAGTTGCGTATCCCTGCGGCAAGCTCACAGTGGGCGATGAGATACCACTCCCCCAGGTGACGGTGTAAGTGCAGCGGCTGGACGGTACGCTCACTATCGGTACCTCGATGCGCCCCTGAGTAGTGCAGCGCCAGACGTTGGCGACGGTTGATCGCCATGCGGCACGCCTCGAAAAGCTCCGAGGAAGTGAGGGAATCGGGCGCAAGCTGGGCACCTCCTTCAATACTCACCCGCCCCCGATCCGGTGTCTTGATCTCCGTAAGCTGGGTCGTTAAGAGTGCTAGCGCCTCAGTGTCGCCTGCAATCCCTCCGAACTCCTGTGCCGCAAGCAGCGCACGGCGCAGAGCAGCGAGCTCGCGCTCAGTGAGGATCAAGCGAGGCAAGACGTAGCCGGGAGGATCGTAGGTATAGCCCCGCTGCTGGGCACGGTAGACCAATGGGGCGTGAAAATCCCGACGGAGGCTGGAGAAATCCGCCGCCGCTGTCCGCTCCGAGATACCGAAACACAGGGATACCTGAGGAGCATTGGGGAACCTTCCCGAGCGAATCTCAGTGTCAATCCAGTAGAGACGTGCGAATTGTGACATAGAGAGATGTTATCCACAGCCCTGTGGATAACCTGTGGACAAAGTAATTAAATGCGGCCATAATACGTAAAGTATGTTAAAGAAATCACCTGAGCACTATCTGGAGCGCCTGCGGATGCTGCAAGATGCCATGCAGACGCGCCTTCTGGCCGATGTCAAAGCCCAGGAGGAGACCGCCACGGAGGCGCTCTCCGGGGTCGCGGATGTTCGCGGGGGCGACACGATCTACCAGATAGATGCGCACGCCGATGAGGTTCTCCACCACTTCTGCACCGAGTGGGCCGCAGAAGCCACGCTGGTGCTGATCTCCGAGGGGATCGAGGGCGCGGGCTGGCAGGTCTTCCCCGAGGGCGCGGATGAAGCCGATGCCGAGTTTCTGCTGATCGTGGACCC
>NZ_JAYUPA010000754.1:0-3498 GCF_043760365.1 Armatimonas sp. | reverse complement strand
CGGAATAGGTTTGCATGAAGGTATTATAGCCCGCATGAAGCTCTTTGAACTCGATGCACGCTCTCCCGATGCGGGGGGAGATCTCTGGAGTGGTTTTCGCCGTGTGGGCAGCCCGACTCTGCGGCTGATGGGTGGCCAGCACGCGGTCTTCTTCGATGGCAAGGGCGATACCTACGAGCACGTCGCACCTGCCGAGCTATGCGGAGCGCGTCCTAGAACCATCGAAGTCTGGGCGTTCAAGGAATCGGTGCGTGGCGACGAAGAGACGCTGATTGGCTGGGGGCGACGTGGTGGGCCAACCGCGACGAATATCGCACTGAACTGGGGCAACAACGGAGCCTACGGTGGTGCGACCCACTGGGGTGCCGATATGGGCTGGCACGGAGCCCCCAAAGCGGGCCAGTGGCACCACCTGGTCTACACCTACGATGGCAAGACCGCGCGTCTCTACGACAACGGGGCGGAGAAGGCCAGCATGGACATTCGGCTGGCGACTCCCCAAGGCTTTCCGATTCGCCTCGCGGTGCAAAACGCTGCCAATGGAAGCGCTGCGTTTAAGAATGAGTACAACGGTGCGTCTCTCTCCGGTCCCGTGGGAATTGCGCTCCTGCGGCTCCACGATACGGCGCTGAGCGAAAAAGAGATCCTGGCAGCATTCACAGTGGATCAGGAGCGCTTTAATGCCGTCGCGCCGCTCACGTTAGCAAGCCTACGCGAGGGAGGCGTCACGACGATCAGCGCGGGCGGGCTGACACTCACGCTTTCCAAGAGTGAGAACAAGCCACTCGGGTTAGTGGCGGATGCAATGGGCTTTGATTTTTTGCCCACGGACCGGCTGCTCACACGCCTCGGGGAGGGGTTTCATCATTTAGGTGATCTGTTGGTACGCGCCAGCGGGCAAGTGGAAACGAAGACACAGTGGCTCGCCGAGCGTGGGCAGTTGGTCTTGCGGGCGACGGTGAGCAACAATGGGACGGTGCCGGTGGAGCTGGGAGCCGTCGGCTTTCCGGTGATCTTTAACAACATCATCTCGGATCGGGATCTCCCGCAGGCGCACGAAAAATGCGTGTTCTTTGACCCCTATATCGGAATGGACGCGGGCTACTTGCGCGTCACGCGACTCTCGGGCGCTGGCCCCGCGCTCGCCGTGATTCCCGAGGGCAAGACGCCGTTTGAAGCGTACCTGCCACTGCCAGAGCCGATCCGTCCCAGCCAGACCTTCGAGGGCACCTACGCCTGGCTCGCGCACAGCGCCGCTTACGCCGAAAAAGAGTGGGCTAAAGCCACGCCCTGGAATGTCCCGACAAAAGCGACACTCGCGCCTGGTGAGTCCCGCACCTACGGCCTGCGCTTCGTGCTCTCCGAGAGCATTCGTGGGCTGGAGAAGGCGATTGCGGCGGCGGGGCGGCCCGTGGCAATCGGCGTGCCGGGGTATATCGTCCCGCAAGGCAGCGATGCGAAGTTAATACTAAACTACAGCAAGCCGGTGAAGAGTATCGCCGTGGAGCCCGCGGGGGCGCTGGAGCTCAAGCCCGCTGGGAAGACACCTGCGGGGTGGGTGAGCTACGCGGTGAAAGCCACAGGCTGGGGGCGGGCGCGACTGACGCTTACCTACGCCGATGGCGTGATCCAGACAGTTCATTACTGGCTCACCAAGCCCGCCGCTCAGGCCGTTGCTAACTTGGGGAGCTTTCTCTTCACGAAGCAGTGGTTCGAGAAGCCCGGCGACCCGTTTGGCCGTAGCCCGTCGGTGATGAGCTACGACCGCGAGCTGAACCAAATCGTCGAGCAGGATAGCCGTGCCTGGATCGCGGGCCTCGGCGACGAAGGCGGCTCGTCGTGGCTGACAGCGGCGATGAAGCTCTTCCTCCAGCCCGAGCCAGCACAAGTCGAAAAATTCGAGCGCTTTGTGGACGGCGTGCTCTGGGGCGGTTTGCAAGTCGCAAGTGGCCCGCAAAAATTCGGCGTCAAGAAATCGCTGTTCTTCTACGACCCGAAAGCGCTCCCTGAGTTTGCGTACCGAAAAGACATCAACTGGGGCTCCTGGACCAGCTGGAGCAAGAAGGCTACGGAGGATATCGGGCGGGGCTTCAACTACCCACACGTGGTCGCGGCCTACTGGAGCCTCTATCGCATTGCCCGAAACACGCCGGGAATGACCAAGCGCCATGACTGGCAGTGGTACTTAGAGCAAGCGTTCCAGACCACGAAGTTTCTGTTCTCTGGGCGCGTGGGCTACGCCGAGCTGGGCCTCATGGAGGGGACGGTCTTTCTGCGCCTGCTCAAAGACCTGCAAGCCGAGGGCTGGAGCGCGCAGGCCACGGAACTCGAAGCCCTGACCAAGAAGCGGGCTGATAAGTGGCGCAAAGAAGCCTATCCGTTTGGCTCCGAGATGGCCTGGGACTCGACGGGACAAGAGGAGGTCTACGCCTGGACCAAGCACTTCGGCTACGACGATAAAGCAACCGTCTCAGTGAACTCGATTCTGGGCTACATGCAGCCAATCCCGCACTGGGGCTACAACAGCAACGCCCGGCGTTACTGGGACTTTCTCTACGGCGGCAAGCTCCCGCGCATCGAGCGGCAGCTCCACCACTACGGCTCCGGGATGAACGCGCTCCCCGTGCTCACCGAGTTCCGCGCCCACCCGGGCGACACCTACCTCCTGCGGATCGGCTACGGCGGGATGATGGCCCCCCTGAGCAATATTGATGAGGGCGGCTTTGCGTCGGCGGCCTTCCACTCCAATCCGGACACGCTCCGCTGGGACTACTACTCCGGCGACTACGGCCCCGGCTTTCTAGGCCACGCGCTCAATACGGGGTGCTACATCGTCAACGACCCTGAGCTCGGCTGGCAAGCCTTCGGTGGCGCACTCACGCAACGCGGGACAACCATCACCGTCGTCCCACAAGACAGCCTCCGCCAGCGCATCTTTATCGCCCCCCTCAAGCTCTGGCTCGTTCTGGATGCCGGGCAGTTCGAGAAACTGACATTGGACACAAAGACAAAAGCCGTCGCCCTCACCTTCCTCGCCAAGACCGAGCATGCCCCCGTCGCCCGGCTACGGATCGAAGGTAATCACAAACCCACCACCAAACTACCCACCGAGCGAGGTGCCGTCGTGGTGGAGCTACAAAGGAGGGCTACATCGGTTGTGCTGGAGCAGTAGGAACGCATCCGCAATGTCTGGTCGGTCTTCCTACTCGTGCGGGAAGAGCAAAGTAGTGTCCGAGTAGATGTTCTGGTTGAGTTGGAAGACCCATCAGATGTCCCGCTTGATCTCCTGGCCCAGGAGGACGTGTGCTCGAATGTCTTTGTGGCTGTCGCAAATCTCGTGACATGTTTTCGAGGCAACAAGTTGCTCTCGCTAGGCGCTCCATTCGTTCCTCATTGCGCGGGTGACCCTCCGGGTCAGGAAGATCGTACATACGCACCCGGAGGGTGCCCGGCGCTAGCCCCTAGCGAGAGGGACTCGTCCCCTCGAAAACATGTCAC
>NZ_JAYUPA010000753.1:0-3499 GCF_043760365.1 Armatimonas sp. | reverse complement strand
GATCCCCTGCTCCTGCGTTTCCCCTTTGCCGGAGACACGCAGCTACGCCTGCGTCCCCGGCTGGACATGGCCGACACCGCTGATTTTTTCCAGTTCTGTCAGGATAACGCTGAACTTCGCATCGAGCGCAGTGCCACCGGCGAGCTTACCATCGAAATGCCAACAAAATACCTCACTAGTAAGCGCAACGCGCTCCTCACAACATATCTTGGAATGTGGAACTTACAAAATGGTCTCGGCGAGATTTCCGAGTCCAGCGGTGGCTTCGTCCTCCCCAATGGCGCGGTGCGCTCCCCGGACGCGGCCTGGATTTCTCACGAGCGGCTGGCGACACTCACCCCCGAGCAGCGCGATGGCTTTCTCCCGCTCGCGCCGGATTTTATTATCGAGCTGCGCTCCGAGACCGACCGACTGACGGCTCTACAGGAGAAAATGGCCGAGTGGCGCGATAATGGTGTCCGCCTCGGTCTGCTCCTTGACCCCACTACCCGCACCGTCCATATCTATCGTCAGAGCACCGAGCCACTCGTTCTGACTGACCCTGAAACCGCAGACTGCGCCCCGGAGCTTCCCGGCTTCGTGCTCAACACGCGCACGATCTTCGACGTGACACTTTAGAGCTGTCCGCCTTGGCTGCGGTACCAGGTGCCGTCGTCGGGTGCGGTAGGAGGCGTGGGGTAATCGGGATCACCGTAGGGATCGTGGCCTTCGAAGAGGGCTTTGACACTGGGGCGGTTCATAACCATGAGCGTGAGCACTCCCAGGGCAGTGCCGTAGGGGACATTCAGGCAGCTCAGGCCCGCCAGAATCTGGATCAGAGTCGCGTTCTGCTTGCGGGTCATGCTGCGCCCGGCCATCAGGTTCAGTGCGGCCATGAGTAGCCCGATCACCAAAAGACCCACTCCCATCCCCACAAAAACCATCATGGGGAGCCGCTCACTGGGTTGCCCTGTGGAACCCCCGAGAAGCCCGAGGACGATATAGAACAGACCGTAGAGCCCCAGCAAGAGCGAGATGCCGCTCTGAATGTAAAAGCCCACCGAGAGCATCTTCAGATGGTCGGCGTCTAGGCGGCGCTGTACCTCACGCTCGACAATGGCGGAGAGAGCGGGCTGCTGCTGCTGTTGTGGTGAAAAAGACATACACTACCCTCGTTTCTTTCGGGAGAGAACAATACCATCGTCAATAGGCACGGCGACGGACTCCAATTCCGGGTGCGCAAACGCAAGCGCCAGGTACTCGGGCATCTGGTCAGCGAGCGAGATCGTGTCATCGCCGATAATCAGGCCGTTTGTACGGGTGAGCGGGACGGCGAGCCCCAGATACTCGGCGTACTCGGGCTTCTCGGCATCTAGGAAAACAAAGTCAAACGGTGCAGAGCCCACGAGCGTCTTGAGTGTCTCGCACGCATCGCCCTCGATCAGTGTAATTGTCTCCGCAAGCCCGGCGTGTGAAAAATTCTCCCGCGCCAGTGCCGCTCGGCCCACATCGAACTCCAGCGTGATGACCTCACCGCCGTTTTGCCGCACTGCCTCCGCAAACCAGAGCGTGGAGTAGCCATTGGAGGTTCCCACTTCCAGCACGCGCTTTGCGCCCATCGCCTTGAGCAGCGACGACAGAAACACGGCGTTCTGGCGGCTGATGTTCCAGTAGGCGTCGGCGGTGGCTTCAAGCTCGCTGAGAAGAGTTTCGAGGTTTGGCATGTGAAGGCTTGTTAATCCTTAAAGGTAAAGAACTTCGCCGCCGTGAAGTTCCAAGTGGTGACGACTACCGTGGCGCAGGCCTTGGCGGCGTTCAGAGCTAGCCTTGAGAAGCCCTGCCCATCGTTTGCGGCACGGAAAAGGACAAGATTGAGTGTTTCCTGTGGAGTGTGATGGATCTTCGTGAGGTGCCAGTGCGCCGCCAGCACAAGAGCGAGTGTTGTGACTGTCAGGTTCAGCAGCCAGCCAATACTATTTGAGGCCAGAAACTTCGACCCTTGTTTGCGTGTATTGCCTCCCACGGCTCGAAATGTCCAGCGCCGGTTCCAGTAGAACCCATTGGCAAGACCGACTATAAACGAGCATGTCAGGGCTAGTGGCGTCGAGAGCCCTGCATCAAGAAGAACATTATAGATCGCAAAATCAATGACCGTAGACGAGAGGCCGACGATGCAGAACTTGACGAACTGCGTGAGACCTGGTCGGGCTTTCAGGGCATGAATAATCACGCCCTCAGTATAACACCTTAGTTTTCTAGCGCCTTCATCACAGTGTTCACGTCTTTATCGCCGCGCCCGGAGAGGCAGACGACAAGAATCGTGTCTTTCGAGAGCGTGGGGGCAAGCTTCTTGACGTGCGCGAAGGCGTGCGCCGTTTCCAGTGCGGGCAGAATCCCCTCAACACGCGAGACCCAGCCCAGCGCATCCAGCGCCTCTTGATCCGTCACGGCGACGTACTCGGCGCGGCCCCGTGCCATAAACGAGGAGTGCTCGGGGCCGATTCCGGGATAGTCCAGGCCCGCACTGATGGAGTGCGCCTCCTGAATCTGACCCCACTTGTCTTGTAATAAATACGTATTCGCGCCCTGGAATACCCCCGGGCGGCCCATGGTGATGGTCGCCGCGTGCTTGTCCGTGTTCACGCCCGCACCCGCCGCCTCGACACCCACTAGGCGCACCGACGGGTCGCCGGAAAATGGGTGGAACATGCCCATCGCATTGCTCCCGCCGCCTACGCAAGCAACGATCACATCTGGCAAGCGCCCCTCGACCTCCAGCACCTGTGCCCTTGTCTCCTTACCGATCACGCTCTGAAAGTCCCGCACGAGTGAGGGAAACGGGTGCGGCCCGACCGCCGAGCCCAGAATATAGTGCGTGTCGCGCACGTTGGCGATCCAGTCGCGCATCGCCTCGTTGCCCGCGTCTTTGAGCGTTGCGGTGCCACTGGTCACGGGCCGCACCTCCGCCCCGAGCAGCTTCATGCGAAAGACATTGAGCGCCTGCCGCTCGACATCCACCGCACCCATGTAGACAATGCAGGGAAAGCCAAACTTAGCACAAACCGTCGCCGTCGCCACGCCGTGTTGCCCCGCCCCCGTCTCGGCGATAATGCGCGGCTTGCCCATGCGCCGCGCTAATAAAATCTGCCCAATCGTGTTGTTGATCTTGTGTGCCCCGGTGTGGCACAGATCCTCGCGCTTTAAATAAATCTTCGCTCCGCCTAATTCGCGGGTCAGTCCCTCGGCAAACGTGAGTGGTGTCTCGCGGCCCACAAAGTTCTTCAGGTGGTAGTGAAACTCACGGTCAAACTCCGGATCCGCCAGCGCGTCCTGCCACGCCCGCTCCAGCTCTTCCAGCGCGGGAATGAGGGTCTCGGGGACATAGCGCCCTCCAAACGGGCCAAAGTGCCCGAGCTTATCAGCGGCAGAGACGAAGGTTTCCATGCCGTTATGATACCGCGCCCTGCACGGTAGAATAGCACCATGGAAACTGAGCTAACTCCGGATGAGCTTCGCCAGC
>NZ_JAYUPA010000752.1:0-3499 GCF_043760365.1 Armatimonas sp. | reverse complement strand
TTAATCCCGTCCCCGCGCGGGAACCCCGCCAAACTTGCGCGCCGACGAGCGTGCATGTACCAGCGGCTTCATTCTTCTCCCTTCGGCTCCACCCAGGTTGCGATTCGGAGCCCTGGCACCCGGGAGTAGTCCCGGAGGTTGCGCGTGACGACAGCAGCCCCAATTTCCAGTGCAACGGAGGCGATACGCAGGTCGTTTGGCCCCACGTTGAGCTTCAGCGCCAGCAAGGCTTCAAAACGCATCAGCGACGCTTCCGCAAAACCGACGAGGGGAATTGGAGCCAGGAGCTCGACTGTCTTCTGCAGCCACTCGTAGGCATCCACGGTTTCTTTTGTTGTTCGGGCGCGGCGTAGCTGAGCAAAGCGCCCCACAATCTGTTCCTCATAGGAAATGATACTTGTCCCAAACTCCTGTGGAGGAAGCGCTTTCACAAAATCTTGCACGATCAGATCACGACGTAATAGAAGCGAGAGAGTGTCTGTATCTAGCAGGTAAAGGATCATTTCTTTAACTGTGGCATCGGATTATGCTCAGGATAGATCCCCAGTGCCTCGTTTTCCTTACGTCGGTTCTGCGCAATGATCGCCTGCCAGTCGTCGAAGGTTGGATCGTCCGCAAGCCCTCGAACAAGCTCACTCTCTGGTAAAGGAATCTCCAGCTCCACCCACTCGCTCTCGCCAACAAGCCGCGCCACAATCCGATCCCGCAGAGCATTCAGTGCCTCGTCTCGCGTCTCGGCCTCAACACTCTCGCCCAATGGCGGTGCACTCGCTCGGTAGCCGCCCGCCCGTCGTTCTAAAAGCACTTTCATGTTTCTCTCCCGCCCCATTCTACCGCCCGTCTTCCAATCTCACTTCCGCTTTCCCGATTCCATCCGAGACGAAGCCAGCACCAGAGCGAGGGGGAATCAGAAAAACGCCAGCTTTGAGCTTATTGGTTTCCAGACGTTGCTAATTTCTTACGTGAAATCTCGTTCTCAATTTTAAGACGCTCATTTTCAATGAGACTAAGACCAATTCTCATTTGTTCAGGTGTGGCACCATCAGCAACATAATCAGCAGAATCATAGCACCGTTTTAACATCTCAAGTTTTAACTCTTCTAAGGTTTTTTCTCCAGGTACAACTTCTTTCAAATTTCCAGTAGTTACAACAAATATTTTCCCATCACACATTACACGTAACTCAAGATAGTTCTGCGGATCGGATTGCATTTGCACACGTTGAAGAGGGCCGAAAATTAATTCCCACATTTTAGTTATTTCTTATGACTACCACCCAAATTATACACGAAATCCGCGTGATTCTACCGTCTATGTCTTGACGATTTTAGGAGACCAGCTCCAGCAAGATACCGAGAATCTTATCCAGTGCTTCAACGGGATATTCGTTTATGTCTATCGTGGCATGCTTGTCTTCTAGCCGCAGAAAGCGCCAGCGATCCCCCGTGGTGACACAACCGTAGAGAAAGCGCAGGGGCTTGCCCTGTTTTTCGTTAAAGCGTTGCGCCGCTACCAGCTCAGCCAGGCACTGCCCGATGCCGCTGGGAATGTCCTCACGCTTTGCCTCGACCACGGCCAGAACGGGGGCGACAACTTCTGTCCGTTCGGGTGAGCGAGAGAAGAGGTAGTCACAGAAGCCAGCCAATCCCAGCTTACGGTCCACGGTGAAGTCCACGCCAGAGTGGAGCGAGACCTGCCGGTGCTTCTGTTCAACCACCTCCATGAGAATGGGAGCGATAATAAACTCCGAGCGTGCCTTCTCGGTCTGCATGTCCAATGCAAGCGGCAGATAGCGCTGCATCGTCATCCTCAGAAAGTCGCTGGGCACAGCAAGCGGCGGCGTCGGAAACAGCGGCGTGTCACGCTCGATAGTCAGCCCGAACTGTGACTGAACCTCGGGGAGAGTGAAACGATTGTAGGCCATGTTCCCATTCTACCGCTTTATGCCCGCCTTCTGGAGCCGCGCCACGACCGCTGGGAGCTTGTAGTAGCGGGCATAGGCCAGTGCGTTTCCGCCTTTCCAGTCCATTTCCGAGGGGAGGGTTGACCCAAGATCGGGCTTTCGTGCCAGGAGCGTGTCCAGACAGTGCAGCGCCGTTTTTGTCTTCGCAGCTTCATCACGCCGTATCTCGGCACGCTCTTTTCCGCTCAGCTCTTTCGTCTCCATCGGATCTAGGGGGATGAGAGCGATCTGGGTAATGAGTAAAATCAGTGGCGGCTCTCCCTCGCGGCTTTTGCCATTGACATCCGCGCCACGCCGCAACAAGTCCTCCGCCACCTCCCACTGCCTTGCGTCCAGCGCGATGCACAGCGCCTAGCCCAGTGTTTTGGGGCTGGCCCCTTGCGCAAAGGCGCCTGACGGCAGCCAGGTCGCTCTTGCGCACAGCGGCGTGGAGTGCCCGGTTGGCGGGGGTGTCCGGGACAATCAGCTCCTGCATGGTGATCCCATTGTATCGCTGTCTCGTTTTGCACACCCTGGCTCGGGTGAACAAAAAATAAGGGAGTGCGTCCGAGAATATACTGTAGGATGAAGGGCAGCAAATGGCACTGGCAACTTTCTGGAATCGGGGCATCGCGACAATGAACAACGACACGGCTCTTATTGCACGCTGTCAAAAAGCGGATGTCGCTGCCTTCAATGAGATCGTCGGACGCTATAAAGGCAAGATCTACAACTATCTGTATCGCATGACGGGCAACGCCGAGGATGCTGAGGATCTCACGCAGGAAGTCTTTGTGCGGATGTACTCGCATATCCATAGCTTTCGTGCGGAGGCGAGCCTCTCGACCTGGCTGTTTCGCATCGCGGGAAATCTCTGTGTGGACGCGTTTCGTCGGAAGAAAAAAGAGCGCGGCGTGGTTTCGTCGTTGGATACTCCGATTTTTAGCGACGACGAAGACTCCAACGCCACCCGCGATGTGCCGGACCTGAAAGCCGCACCTGAGATTTTGTTCTCGCGCAAAGAGCTCGGGGGGCAGATTGAGATGGCTCTCGCTAAGCTACCGCCCAAGCTGCGCTCCGCCGTGGTTCTGCATGATGTGGAGGGGCTGGCCTACGAGGAGATTGCTGCTGTCGAGGGCATCCCACTGGGCACAGTCAAGTCACGCATTTTCAATGCACGTGTGGCCTTGCGAGAGCACCTGCGGCCCTATTTGGAGTCGTAAATGAGTCGTAAATAAAATGGCAAGCATGTTAGATTGTAAAAAAATTCAAGCGGGGCTCTCTGAGTACATAGACAGCACACTCCCTGCGCAGCTCTCAGAGGCCACCAGGGCGCACCTGCGCTCGTGTGCCGTCTGCACAAAAATCACCGAGGAACTGACCCAGACCAGCCGCTTACTGGCGTTCCTGCCGCGCCCGGAGCCCTCTGAGAGCTTCGAGAGGAAGCTGACCCTGCGGCTGGCGGGGCAGGTACTCCGGCCAAAGCCGATCACCCTGGGCGAGAAGCTCTCCGCCTGGTGGATCCGTCCGCGTGTTCGCCCCACCGTGGCGTCTGCG
>NZ_JAYUPA010000751.1:0-3500 GCF_043760365.1 Armatimonas sp. | reverse complement strand
CGCTTGCGGCGCTACTTGCCGATGAGGCGCGAGCAGAGAGCGCCAAAGTGAAGTCCGTGATCTGGCTCTTTATGGAGGGCGGTCCGAGCCATATCGATCTTTTTGACCCGAAGCCGGAGCTGCTGAAACTCGCGGGAAAACCGCTCCCCGCGAGCTTTGGGCGGCCCTTGACGGCGATGGGGGTGGCAGGAAATGGCCTTCTGCCCTCGAAGCGCACTTTCCAGCAACACGGGCAGAGCGGGCTCTGGGTCTCGGACTGGTACCCCGAGATTGCAAAACACGCCGATGAGCTGTGCGTGATCCGCTCGTGCTGGGCCGATGGGCTCAACCATGTCGGCTCGGTCTGCCAGATGAACACGGGCTCGGTTCTGGCGGGGCGACCCTCACTAGGCTCGTGGGTGCAGTATGGTTTGGGCAGTGTGAAGCGCGACTTACCCAGCTATGTCGTGCTGCTGGATGAGCGCGAGCCGCTGGGAGGGACGAAAAACTGGTCGAGTGGATTTCTGCCCGCCACCTACCAAGGCACGCCGTTTCGGCCCGGAAAGACCCCGATTCTCGCTCTCTCGACTCCCGAGAGTGTGGGCGAGGCCCGGCAAAAAAGCAAGCTGGCGTTTATCAACGAGCTCAACGCACACTACGGAGCCACCCGCGCCGATGATAGCGAGCTGGAGGCACGGATAAAAGCCTACGAGCTGGCGTTTCGGATGCAGTCCGCCGCGCCCGAGGCCGTGGATATCAGTAAAGAGAGTGCTGCCACGAAGGCGCTCTATGGCCTAGACAACCCCAAGACCGAGCGCTTTGGCACCAACTGCCTGCTGGCACGGCGGCTGGTCGAGCGGGGTGTCCCGTTTGTGCAGCTCTACTGCGGCACCGGGAGCCAGTGGGATGCGCACGCGGATATCGAGGGCAACCACGCCAAGATGTGTGGCATCTCCGACAAGCCCGTCGCCGGGCTCCTCGCGGATCTCAAGGCACGGGGGCTCTTAGACTCCACTCTGGTGATCTGGGGCGGAGAGTTTGGTCGCACCCCGATGACGGAGGGAACCAACGGGCGCGATCATAATCCGTGGGGCTTCACGACGTTTATGGCAGGTGGTGGGGTGAAGAAAGGCATCGCTTACGGCACAACGGATGAAATGGGCCTGCGTGCCGTCGAGAACCCTGTGCATGTCCATGATCTCCACGCGACTATTCTGCACTTACTGGGTTTTGATCACCTCAAGCTGACCTACAAACACAACGGTCGCGATGAGCGCGCAACGGTCAATGCGGGACGAGTCGTGCACGGGATTCTTGCCTGAATTCTACTGGTTATTGATTCCCTGTGCTTCGAGTACGTAGAGCATGTGGCTCACGAGGGCTTCTTCTTTGTATGCGCCAGCAGCCAGGTGAAGAGCTCTGGGTTGTCGTAGGTAGCGGTCCAGGAGTCGTGGCCCGCTTCGGGGTAGATGGTGAATTTTACGTCCATTGCGCCCGCTTTCTTGAGTGCATCCACCATGTCCTGCGACTCTTGAAGTGGCACCGTCGTGTCTTTCCAGCCGTGAAAAACCCAGGTCGGCATGTTCTTCAGTGCTCGCCCTGCCTGACGTGCCTGGCCACCGCCGCAGATTGGGGCAATCGCCGCAAAGCGCTCCGGGTTTGCCGTGGCCCAGGCCCAGGTGCCGTAGCCGCCCATTGAGAGCCCCGTCAGATAGACCCGGTCCGTGTCTGTCGAGTACTTTGCCAGCACGTCATCCAGCAGCGCGTTGAGTGTCTCCACATCCCAGCCCCGGCGCGGAAACACCGGTGCCTGCGGCGAGACGACGATAAACGGTAGATCTTGCCCCTGCGCGATCAGCTTGGGCGGGCCGTGCACTTTGACTTTCTCCAGATCCGCGCCGCTCTCGCCCGAGCCGTGCAGAAAGACCATGACGGGCCACTTCTTCGCCGGGTCTTTGCCATAGTCCTTGGGTAGGTAGAGCAAGTAGCCCGCCTTGAGCACCTTAACAACGGTCTTCTCCAGCGCCAGCGGCTTCTGTATTCCCACATCTTGTGCCAGTGATGGCACCGCGCCAAGTGCTAGGAGCGCCAGCAACACACATCTTCTTCGCATACCCAGATATTCACCATAGCGGGGCGGGTATCCTACAAACCATGAGTGAAATAACTGCCTATATCACTGGAGCCGACCGTGGCCTCGGGCTAGGGCTAACTGAGGCGCTTCTTGAGCGCGGCTTTCGTGTTTTTGCGGGCGAGTACGGCCTCGACCCGGCGGGCCTAGACGCGCTTGCCGAAACCCATGGCGAGCGGCTACGGCGTATCCCGCTGGATGTTGGCTGTGACCGCTCTGTGCTCCGGGCGGCGGATAAGCTGCGCGAGAGCTGCCAACACTTAGACTTGCTTATCAACAACGCCGCAATTCTGGGGGACTTCACCGGCACCCTCAGCGACCCACTGGACTTTGCGCTGATGCAGGACGTCTACAATGTCAACTCCCTCGGGCCGCTGCGCGTGGCGCAATCGGTCTTTGGACACCTGAAGCGGGGGAGCATGGAGCAGTCGCGGCGCACCAACCGAAATATGCGCTACGGCTACTGCATGTCCAAAGCCGCACTCAATGTCCAGACAGTGATTCTCGCCAACCACGCTGGGGAGCACGGCATCGAGAGCTATCTCTTTGATCCAGGATGGATGCGCAGCTTTATGCATGGCACCAAAAATCTCAGAGCCACCCAAGAGCCCGACGAGACCGCGCGAGCAATTCTCGCCACCGTGCTGGATCGCCCACGCCCAGACTATCTCTACATGACGTGCGAAGGCAAGCCCTACGACTGGTAAATGTGAGCCAGAGGATAAACTCACGAATCGTTATCCGCCCACACCGGGAACCCTTTGGGTGGATGGGCGTCTACGGGCGCTCCGCGCCATAATGTCGCTCCGCGACTACCGATAAGATCCATCACGCCCGCCTCGGGAAACGACGTTCCCAGTCGCGGAGCGACTTCATAGCCGAGGAACGAGGCTCCTAGACGCCGCTTTCAATCGGCGGGAAAAATCGGCGGTTCAGTGATTCATGCAAAAGGCTCGCACTAAAACAATTTGCCCAGGGAACTTAGTATGAAAGGATTTTTTGTGAGCGAGCCTGATTTTAGAAATGGGAACCAACTTTAAATAGAATCGTTGTAGAGGCAGGAAAGAAAAAATGAAAAAAAATCAACTAAAACAACTCAGTAACCTCTGCTTTATCTTAGGATTCGTCTCTATTATCGGTTCTATTGCCATCTGGTTTTTGACAGGTGGTAAAGATGCTGAAACACAAGCACATGCAGAGCGATTTGGTATCTTCGTCGGGCTTTGGGCACCTACATTCTTGATTCTATCAAATCGTTTTGATCGCTACGCGGAAAATTATGTTTGACGTATTGCAACCCGTTTAATCTGAAATGGGCGATTTGATCGCCCATCTCACTCAGGCCCAAGCCATGTACCGTCCTAGAGAATCGTAGGAAAAAAAGGCCCGC
>NZ_JAYUPA010000750.1:0-10054 GCF_043760365.1 Armatimonas sp. | reverse complement strand
ACGACGCGCTGCTTGCCGACACGGATATCGAGGCGGTCTACATTCCCTTGCCCAACGACCAGCACGCGGAGTGGACGGTAAAAGCGCTGGCGGCGGGCAAGCACGTGCTCTGCGACAAGCCACTGGCACTGAGTGTTTCGGAGGCCGAGTGGATGGCGGGCGCTGCGGCGGCGTCTGGCTTGCGGCTGATGGAGGGCTTTATGTACCGGCATCACCCACAGCACAAAAAAGTATTCGAGGTGCTTCACAGCGGCGCAATCGGCGAGCCCGTGCACTTTCGCGGAATCTTCACGTACCCCGCCACACCGGACCCGGCGGGCATCCGCTGGAGTATGACACAGGGCGGCGGTGCGTTTCTTGATGTGGGGGTCTACCCGCTCAACGCCGCCCGCTGGCTGCTAGAGAGTGAGCCAACGGCAGCAAAAGCCATTGCCATTACCGATCCTACATCGGGCGTAGATAGTCACACGGCGGCGCTTCTCACGTTTCCGGGTAACCGTACGGCGAGCCTGATGGGCGGTTTTGACCAGGCGTTCACCAGCCGCTACGAGCTAGTCGGGCGTGAGGGAAGTATTACTGTGGAGCGGGCGTTTCAAGTGGGCGAGAGCGGCGTGCGCGTGCTCGTCCGCGCCAACAACTCCGACACGGAAGAGGCGTTCTTTTTCGAGCACACCGACCAGTTTCAGCTAGAAGTCGAGCACTTCGCCGCCCGCGTCCGGGATTCGAAACTTTCTTTAGAGCCCGGCGAGGATGGGGTCGCTCAGGCGAGAGCACAAGCGCTTGTACTCTCCTCCCTATGATAAAATAATGAGGTGACTCTATGATTCTAGATCGCATTACCACGGATACCAAGCGTATGAACGGTCAACCCTGCGTCCGTAATTTGCGGCTCACTGTTCGCCGTGTTCTGGAAGTTTTGAGTACCTACCCAGATCGTGGCGAGCTTTTTGAAGAGTATCCTGAGCTGGAAGAAGAAGACATTCGTCAAGTTCTTCTCTTCTCCGCAACACGGCTGGAAGACAAAGTTATCTCTCTGAACGCATGAAACTCTTGCTTGATCAAGGGCTGCCGCACCGCAGTGCGGCCCTGCTGCGTGAGCAAGGCTGCGATGCGGTTCATACCCGTGAAATTGGAATGGCTGAAGCGACGGATGAAGCTATTCTGGAGCGAGCGCATCAGGAGGGACGAGCCGTGATTACCCTGGACTCCGACTTTCACACGCTACTCGCCCGCTCGGGAGCAATCGCCCCTTCCGTCATTCGTATTCGTGTCGAGGGGCTCCGTGCCGAACCGATGGCTCAACTAATCTTGCAAATTCTGGCAAAGATCACTGAGGATGTTGCAGAGGGAGTAGTTGCCAGTGTGGATGCCACGTACAAGATTCGTCTGCGCAAACTACCGCTCTAGGCTCGGCGACACGGTTTACGTTCCGAGGACTAAAGCACAAGCGCTGATCCAGAGCCAATAAGGGGAAGGCCCTCGGTATCCAGCCGGGCAATCGCACCGATCAGAAGGCGGCGCAGGCGGACACCGGTCTCGGCCATGACAGCTTCCACGCCCGTGTGGCTGATCTCCCCCTCCCCGATGCCTGCGCCCAGGTTGGTAACGAGCGAGATGCCCGCGTAGTGCAGCCCAGCCTCGCGTGCCAGAGTCGCCTCGGGGATTCCGGTCATGCCCACCACGTGCGCCCCCCACGATGCAAAAAGCCGCACTTCGGCTGCCGTCTCGTAGCGCGGCCCATCGGCGCACAGATACGTCCCCCCCTCGCGGACATCTTCCTGGGCTGCGAGTAGCGCCTGGCGCAGCGGCTCGGAGTACGGGCGCGTCATATCGGTGTGTACGGGCGTCTCGTCAAAGAATGTCTTGCCCGTGCGTGTCAGGCAGAAGTCAATCAGATCATCGAGAACCACCAGTGTCCCCGGCCCCCAGTCCACGCGTAAACTGCCCACCGCAGTGGTCGCAAACACGGCTTTAACGTCGAGTTCCACCAGTGCGGCGATATTGGCGCGGAAGTTGATCCTGTGCGGCGGCAGCCTGTGCCCCCCCCCGTGCCGCGCCAAAAAATACACCGTCTTGCCCGACAGCACGCCCCGCACCACTTCGGCATCCCCCCAGCGTGTGCTCACTAAAACCCGCTCTGGCGTGCCGTCCAGCGGAAACTGCCCGACTCCGGTTCCCCCAATAATCGCAACACTCATAAAGCTAGCCCTCGTCTAACGGGAGAATTATATCAACTACGCTCCAGTGCTGCGCGGTATTGATGACCCGCGTCTGCCCCAGCGTGCGCTCACCGGCGGCTTCGTGGATGTGGCCGCAGACGACCAGTTTGGGCTCGTGGGCGATGATATAGTTCGTCAGCTCGACAGAGCCCAGATGGGTATCGCCGTTGTAGCGATCCCAGCTGGCGTCACAGAGGCCGTGCGGCGGGCCGTGGGAGAGGACAATGTCCACGGGCTCAAAGGCGTAGGCGACGCGCTCCACTTCCGGGTCTGCCGTCATGAAGTCCCAGTAGCGAGCGAGCTGCGGTGCGTTGTAGCACGGCGAGCAGCTCACACCGTGCAGGCGAAACGGGCCGAGCGTGATCGTTTTGTTGAGGACACAGTGGGTATTGGGAATATCAGCGTACTCGGTGCCGTCAAAATCCAGATCGTGGTTGCCGGGAATCCAGTAGAACGGCGCGTGGGCCGCCTGCCCGTAAACCCACGCCCGGCTCTCGAAAAACCGCTCCTGCCCGGGCCTGCCCGTGTCCGTGATGTCACCGGCGCAGAGGATCACGTCTACGGAGGGGTAGTGAACGGGATCGAAGTTACGCCACTGACAGTGGACATCCGAGAGCAAGAGAAAGCGCATGGATCTATTTTAGCGTTTTCTGCATCGTTGACAAGTCCTATAACCTGGTAGTAAACTGGGGCAGAGTGAACACCAATACCTTTGTTTCTGGCTGGTGCACAGCGTGTGGTCGCCGACGTGGCAACGACGGGCGCTGTGTCAACTGCGACCCCTGGTGGACATCCCCACTGATTCAGGTGGGGGGGCCTTTTGTTGCCGTGGGCTCGATTCTGCTGATCGGCCTAGCAATTGCGCTCACTCCCCCCAAACCAGATCCGGCGGCAGCTTACTCTGGGCATTCTTCCCCACCGACTTTGAGCCCGTTTTCAGCACCCCTACCTTCGCGCAACACGCTTGCTCTAGGGCCACTCTCGCCGCCCCAGTTTCAGCCATCCGCTGCCCTGGCCCCGATTCCAAAGCTCCCGGAGTCGTTCTTTGCCCCGCCCCCCCATCCCGATGCGGCGATGCTGGAAAACTTTGAGCAGCTCCGCTACCAGGTACGCGTTGCCAGTAACCAGATGCGACAGCGCAATGAGTTTGGGGCACGCAGTGAACAAAGCCCACGTTATCAGCGAAGAACTCCCGTCATGGGCATAAACTCCCAGCCCCTGATGAGCCCAAACTTCTGAGTTCCGTGAATCCCGAAAGAATGTATGCAGCGTTTTGACGATCCTCGCCACGAGTCCACCGACGAGCTAGATGCCGTTTTCCCGAGCACAGCGCTCTGTCTGCGCTTACGGCGCAAGGGCAAGGACCAGGACGAGCTGGTCGTCCACCGTGACGAGGAATCGGCAGAGGACTTTGTCTTCCTGTTCGAGGCACTCGACGATGCACACGACTATGCTCTGATGGCCCGTGATGCCTTAGGCATCTTCCCTCAGATTATTCGGGTCAACCTGCGGGCGCTGCACTTTCGCACCGCTCGCTTCAAGCCCGCCGCCGGTGCACCGCTCGATCTGCCTCTCCGTGTTTAAAACCGCTTAAAACCGCCTAGAAATGATTCCAGCACATCACGGGAGTGGAGGGAAGTAGGGCCGTGAGCTGCGTAAAAGCGCCTTCGTCGTGCACGGCAACGCGGCCCGCACGGCGCAAGCGCTCCAGCCCGGGGCTTCCCCAAAACGCCTGTGAGAAGCTCTGAATATCAAAAGTTAGCTGTGCCTTCTGCGTCGTTCGTGCCGCGCTGATTCTCCCCCCCTCAACCCTCACTTTCCAGACACCCGTGTTCCAGTCCGCATGCGAGTCCGTGACAGCGAGTGTAAAGGCGCAATCAGGCTGTGCGGTTTGTAGAGCGGACAGCGCGGCGGCTACATCCACCACACGCCCCATAAAGACAGGCTGCATTTTTAGCTCTATATCCCAGTGCATACTATGACAGAGCAGTGTTGTGTCCGCCGGAAGCACCACGGCTCCTCGCTTGGTCTGCACCCCAAGATCCCGCAGAAGGGCCAGTAGCGCTCTCTCACTCTCGGGCGTGGCGGCGATATACTCGCGCAGCTCCCCCGCCCCATCGCCCGACGGGTAGCGCCAGAGCAAGTACCCTCCCTCGGTCACATAGGCATAGGTCAAGCGCTTATCATCGGCGGCAAGAAGGCCGGGGAAATTGCGTGAGCCTGCTGTAAATGCCCCTCGGTAGCGCGAGGCAACACTCTGATAGACCTCAGCGAGCTGCGGGGCCGCCGCCTCAGCGGAGAGACGCTTTGCCTGGCGCTTGCTCGCGGGAAGCTCGCGCAGTGGCAGAGTGACCTCGTACTTCTCGCCCACCCAGCCCCAGCCGTAGTGCCCGTAGAAGCTAAAGGAGAATGGATAGAGCGCGGCGACAAGCTGCCCCGCCTCACGCATCCGCACCAGCGATTCACAGAGGAGCCGGTCCACGTGCCCCTGCCCTCGCGCCTCGGCATGGGTAGCCACACCCGCAATGCCCCCCATCGCCAGCTCGCCCGTGACAGCCCCAGGCCAGTAAACCGTGAACGGACAGGTGGTCAGAGCGGAGCAGATCTCCTCTGCCTCAAAGATTCCGATTGTCTCTTTTGAGGGCTCTTTGGGCTCCACAGGAGGCTCCACTATCCCTCCTCGGCCAAAGGCATGGCTCATGAGCTGGCGATGAGCCAGGTAGTCAGCGGACGTAAGAAGACGCAGTTCAGACATACCCACAAGTTCGACAGCAACGAGGTTTTTCCCTTGACAGGCAGGGTAGGCGTGATACAATACCTCCCGTTGCACTCGTAGCTCAGCGGATTAGAGCATCTGGTTGCGGTCCAGAAGGTCGCAGGTTCGAGTCCTGCCGGGTGCACTTAGGGGATCTTTTCCCGAAACTTCCACCAAGCCGACCTCAATTTGAGGTCGGCTTTTTGCTATCTTAGCCTGCACTGAAAGATCAGAGAGAACCGTGGCAGCGAACTGCTTCTTGCCTTGGATCTCGATTTCGACGATAAACGCACGGAGCAGTACCTCTTGCTCCTTTTGCGTCGCTACCTCCCACAGCTCACTAAAGCGCCCCATAAGAGCACTGAAGTGACTTGCGGTCGGCCTACTCTGGCGGGCAGCTTCGATCTGCGCCTCCAGAGCGGTGATGATCTCCTGGGACTGCTGGCGCTGGGTGGAGACAGACTCCAGCGCAGAAAGAACGGAGCGCATGGCCCCATCGCTCGTTGAAAGAGTAAGTGCCTTGGTGAGGCGCTCCTCTTGGGCAATCAGGCGCTTGGCCTCACGACGGGCGGCGATCACCTGCCGGGTGAGCTCGCCCAAGTCGGGCAGCTCAGCGGCAGCGGCTTCGAGGATACACCGTACGCGCCACGGATGATCCGCCATGCCCTTCATCTCACTCACCAGGGTCTCGTGGAGCCAGAGGGCGCTCACCTGGCCTGTGGGACACGCCGCAGCACGGGCGCGGTGGCACTGGTAGTAGTGATAACGCACTCCCTTGCTCTGGCTCCAGTAGGGGGTCATATTCCCGCCACAGGCGCAGCGGATCCGGCCCGTGAAGAGGTAGGAAAAGGTGTCTGGAGTCTCGGAAGCTTGCTTTCGCGGGTTGCAGCGCTTCTCTCCTCTGCCGCGCCGGGTAAGGAGAACCTGCGCTTGGTCGTAGACATCACGGGTGACTATCGGGGCGCAAAAGCTCTCGTTGGTAATCTCAGCCCAGACAAAGCGCCCGGTGCAGATAGGATTGGCAAGAACCTGCCGGGCGCGTTTATCGGTCCAGTCCTGCCCCGTGGCCTCAGCGAGCCTATCGCGGACGGCAGCAATGGAGTCGGTGGCGATGAACTCAGCGAAGACTTCGCGCACCAGCTCAACCTGTTCAGGCTCGGGTATGAGGCGCTTGGGAGCCTTCTTGCCGGGTGCCTGGTAGCGCTCGTCCTCGATGGCCTTGTAGCCAAAGGCGACACTGGGCCCACCAGGCCACAGCCCGAGGCGCACCATCTCCGCCAGCTTGGTGCGAGTCTGCTCGGAGATGATACGCGGCCAGAGCCCATCGGTGGCGATCATCATGGACTGGTGCGCGTAGCCCGCAAGTCCTGAGGCGAAGCTCTCTTTGACAGTGACGACCTGGGCGCGGACTTTCTCCAGCTCGTAGCGGGCGATAATGAACTCCTCACCACGACCAAGACGGGCCATGAAGGTGACGACGACAATATCGAACTTCCGAGCTTGGGCATCCGCCAGGAGTTGCTTCCATTGCTTGCGATTGAGGTTGGTGCCCGTCTTGGCCTCCTCACGGTAGACCTCGACGAGCTGGCCGCCATTCTCCTCAATGTAGGCGCGGCAGACGTTTTCCTGGGCCTCGCAGGAGGTCAGTCCCTGCTCGGCTTGCTTCTCGGTGGAAAAGCGAGAATAGATAGCGCAGCGCCGCCCCGAGACGGAGACGGGGGCGCGGTTGAGTTTAGAGCGTGTTCCCATGGGTCTCTACTTCCACTGCGGGGTGGCCGCTCTCCTCTTTCCCATCCGTTCGCTTCGCGATTTGATCGAGTGTGAGGAGGATAATCTTCATGCAACGAATGGCCTCGCAATGGGGCAGTGGTGCTGGGAGAATCGTAGTGACGGGGCGTCTCATAAGAGCTGCCCCTCGGGGAGCCAGCAGACATACCAGCGTGAGGAAGTGCCTCCGCAGGCGATGGCTTCGGCATGGGCGATGCAGGGGAGGAGCAACAAGCCTTCCGCGATCCAGTGGGCTTGCTTGCAACTCATGGGATGAGAGCGGCGCAGCTCGATGTCCCCTAACACTTCACGAGTTACATTCCGAGCTATCCGATTCATAAGCAGTGCCTCCTGGCTGCGGAAATCAGTTCTGTATTTTCTGTCTCTCATTGCACTATTGTAATTAATAGTTACATATTTGTCAAGAGAAAATTATACTATTAGTTAAATTCTTGACGAGTTCTTCGGGAGCCACTCCCACGGCATCCGCATAGCGGCGGAGCACAGAGAGCTTGGGGTTTCCCGCCTTTTCCATCTTCACCACTGCTACATGCGAAACGCCCATGCGCTCCGCGACCTGCTGTAATGTCAGTCCGGCCTGCTTCCTATAGTCGGTAAGTGTCATGCCCCATTGTAACTCTAAGTCATAAAATATGCAACTGAATGTAACCAAAAGAGTCATTGCACATGCTGTAACATACAGTTACAATGGAGTAGGTTTTATGGCAATAACAAGTGCGGTTTTGAGCTTTGGGCCGTGGCTGAAACAGGCGCGTGAGAAACGTGGCCTCACCGCGCTGGCACTGGCGGAAAGGGCGGGCTATAGCCATGTCACGATCCATAACATCGAGCACGAGAAAAAAGGTGTCAAGCGAGAGACGGTCGAGGCGCTGGCCAATGCCCTGGCAACGGATACGATGACCGATAACGATCGCTTGCGTCTTCGGAATGAGGCGCTCCTTGCCGCCGGATTCGCGCCGGAGACTCCCGAGCTTCTGAGCGAGCCCTTCGATGAAGATACGCTCGAAGTGGCACACTTCTATCATGGAATCGCCGATCCACGCATGAAGGCTTGGGTGAAGAACATGATGCGCACAGCGGTTGAGATAACCGATAAAGAACCCGCCGATGCAGGGCCATCAGGCAATGGAACCGACTAGACACAAAACCCTCACGTTTGAGTACAGATGAAATAAAATGGCAAAGAGATCACCACGTAGGAGCGATGCTTTCTCGCTCCATAACCGCCGTATGACCGATGCGGAGATTCGGGACACAGCACGAGGAGTGATGCGTATCCTCCTCGCCAAGCTGGAAGGCGATCCCACGGACATTCAGAGCTGGCTGGATCTGGCCCGGTCGCTGGGCATCCGCGTGATTGGGTTCTACGGCCCGCGCGGCGAGGCCCTCGCCTACTACGATAACAGTGAGTACGCAAAAGGGAAGTCCCTCGGGCCGTTCCCCTCTCCTCGGCTGCTCTACAATCTGTGCGCCCCGCTGGAGTGGCGGATCTTCCTGATCCTGCATGAAGTCGCGCATCATGTCGGGGCGCAGTGGCCGGGCAGCGCGTTTCCCAAAGCCGCCACGGAGCGCTACGATGATATCCGCCAGACCGCTCAGCACCGCGTCGCCTGTGCGGTTGAGGAGCTGTTCTATGAGGCTTTTTTTTGTGCCAGCCAAACAAACATAAGTTTACAAACAGAAGACCAAAACAATCCCCTAGGGGAAGGAGAACAAGAAGATGAAGAGAGCTGACAGCCAGGAGCCGGAGATGGAGCGTATCCCTGAGCGGGGTGGTTTGAGGAGCAGCTCCTCACAGATCTGTCGAAGCTACTCCCTGGTTTTCGGAGGGGTCACCTAGCCGGTTGCTTCCGGTTCTTGCTTGGCTTGCACCTTGACCGCGATGATGAGCACATCCCCGATCTGGATGCTGGAAATGTCCTCCATCGCTTGGCCTGCTGGAATCGTGACTGTCGGGACAGCGGGTGCGGGTGGTGGTTCGACAGCCTGGGGCAGATCGGTAGCATCGCTCTCGACCACGATGTAGCCTGTAGGAACTGTAGCGTCCGTCACTGGCGGCTTCTCTGTGGCAAGCGGAAGCTCTACCACGCCGCTGGGCTTCTTGTCGTCGGCAGAAGTTAGGATAGCGTTCTCGGCGGCTGGTGTGGGAATCTCTGGTGGAATCGTGATAATCAGAGGCTTGCTCTGGATCACGGGCTCGACGAGCTCAGTTGGTTCCAGTGTAGGAGCTGGCATCGCTACGACAACCGGCGGGCCAAGCAGTGGCGTCTCAATGGGCTTGGGAGTTGGGTTCACCGTGGTCTTCGGCTTAGGCCGTGAGAGGAGCTTAGGCTTTGCTGTCGGTGCCTTCATGGGGGCTATGGGGCGCTCTTTCGCCCAGGGACGGCTGGCTTGGGGGGTATTCGTCGTCGTTGGCACTGGCTTTCTCCTTCCGCTTGCGGCGGCGATTTCGAATGCGCCGTAGTGCCCTGCGCCTGGCGCTTCGGAACTTGGGCTGGGCGCGGAGCCACCAGGTGAGGGCAACGACGAAACCGATGAGCGCGTTTATCAAGCGGTTCTCGGCCTCGTCAGTAATCACGGCGAGGGTGTGCATGGCTTTATGCCGTGACGATGATCAGTGAACTCTGTGGCGCTCCTTGGAAGCCGGAGGCGCTCACTGGGATGATCTTCACCCCGACTTTCACCCCACCCGCAGGAACACCGAACTTGCCCTCGTAGGCCTCGCCCAAATCAAGGTTGAGCGCGTCGCCTGTGGCTGCTGTGGTGGTAAGTCGGAAGCTGGCATCCGGGATCACGCTCCGACCCGCTGACATGGGCTCTGTAGCAAAGACAAGTAGCTTGGAAGCAAGCGCGGTTGCTTCTGAACTCAGCTTGAACTCCAGTGCACCCGCGACGGTGACATTGAGAGTGGGCACGAAGTCAGCAACAGGAACCGTGGGATCGATGGCGAGTGGCGCATCGTCTAGCGCGGCGAGGACGAACTCGCCGCGTGTGGCATTGAGCGCGATGTAGAGCCGGTGGCCCGTGGGATTGTACAGATCGCCGTACTTGCCCGTCTTGGTGATCTGCCCGGCGAGGTTGTTCCAGCCGACACGCTGCTCTTCGGTCAGTGTTGCCCAGCGGGCAGCGAAGACACTGAAGCGATCGCGGACATACATCTGTCGCTCCGAGTTCGGTTGCTCTGCGAGTGTGTTCTTGCGAAGATAAAGGCCCGAGGGGTTTCGAGCAAAGACATTGTCTCCAAACTTGCCGGACACGTCGTCGAGAAGACTGTTGAGTTTCGCTTTCATGA
>NZ_JAYUPA010000749.1:0-3503 GCF_043760365.1 Armatimonas sp. | reverse complement strand
TTGATGCTGTTCATGTTTCTCTGTTAAGAGCTGCGCGTACCGAGCGACTAGGCTATCAATCTGCCCAGACAGTTCTTTGTGCTCGCGCCGAATCTCGCCTGTGAACCCCTCCGCAGACTGAGATAACTTAGTTGCTGTCTTATCAGCAATCTGTTTGTGTTGTTCGTGTTTCTCCGTGATCGTCTGCGTGAAGAGCTGGGCCTGATGCGTCAGCTCCCGCGAGGTCGCCGTCGCCGCTGCCTGATACAAGGCTGCCACGAACGCCTCAAACTCCCGGAAGAGTGGCAACTCTTCCGGGTCGAGCCCCTGCTCACCCTTGTTCAGCCCGTTCTCCGACATCCCACCTGTCATGAATCCGATCCTTTCCACCAGTGGCCATTGCTGGCCTTCCTCGCACAGAAATCGGCGGTCGCTGCACCTAGCCCACCGAGCCGCTCTACTGTTAGGCGCAGCGCAAACGCCAGCTTGCCCGGCTGTTCTGGCTGGGATTGCCAGACACTTAGTGCCTTGTCCCATTCGCCAGCAGCCTCCCAAGCTACCGCCTCGCGTGGCCCATTACCCACTGACTGCCACAATGCCGCTGCCGCGTCCCAATCTCCCTCCATTTCTAGTAACTCCGCTTCGCACCGTAGCACGCCTACGTGGTCGCTAGCTTTATCAAAACAGCGATGGGCATCCGCCCAGCGGCGCACCTGGTACCATTCTTCGGCTTCACACCGTAGCACGCCTACGTGGTCGCTAGCTTTATCAAAACAGCGATGGGCATCCGCCCAGCGGCGCACCTGGTACCATTCTTCGGCGGCCTTCGACCACTGCTCTATCCCCTCACGCCACCGGGCACGGCATCGGCCCGCCGCCTCCCACTCACCCGCATTCTCGTACGCCAACGCGGCCTGCTCGAAGCGTTCATATTGCTCTAGCTGCGCCGCATCCGCCGTCATCTCCAATACCGATCCTCCCTCGGCCTGCACCTCTTGGAGCCAGTCTGTACCCTTCTTCGTAAATCCTGCGTCCCGGCAGACAGGCAGATCCCAGGGGTGTGGGTCGCCGGGGAGATCGATGACCGCTAGATACCGGCGTGCACGTGTGATCGCCACATACAGACGGTTGCACTCCGTCAGCCCCTCGTACAGCCCGATGCCCTTCTGCTTCGTCACTGATTCCCAGAAGTCCGGCGCACCGGCGAACAGACGCCACAGTACCACACAGTCCGCCTCAAGTCCTTTGAACTCGTCGATGGTATAAACGAGTTCATTCTTGACTCTAGAGTGGGTAGGGTCACTATTCAACTGATATAGGAGCCTATCCCGCTGATCCTCAGTTCGCGTCAGGATCGCACGGTCGTTGTTGGCCGGTAGTGAGCGGAGCGTCTCGATACAGTCCTCTTCGGTTCCGGAGAGCCGAACGGGGGCTCGGCCCACAGGCCCCCGGTCTGCCCCGAGGGGTGGGTCGTCCCAGCGCCAGCGGCCCTCCTTAATGTAAGGCTTCATGACGTCCCGTTTAAGGCCGGTCAGGGCGACTTTCGCCGCGTGGAGGATGGCCCCTGAGCTACGAAAGTTCCGCCCCAGGGTCTTCTCCTGGTAGTGCTGGCTGTCGTGAAACCTAAACGTTGTCAGATCCGACCAGCTGAAGGCGCTCGGATAGATCACCTGATGGGCATCGCCCGCAAGAAAAAGGTACGGGTTGTAGATGTCTCGTAGGTCAAACAGTACGGATAACTGAGCGTGTGTCAAGTCCTGAACCTCATCACAGAAGAGCGCCCCAAGACGCCAATGGGAATTCTCCTTTGGGAGGTACTGCACGGCTGCACGTGCTGCTCGGGCGAGATCCATCTCGTCATGTCGGCAGGCGTCTTTGAGCTCCCTTTGATAGGCACTGGCTACCCGTAGCACCGATTTGCGCTGGTTTCTCTCAATCGTTCCTTTTCTCTCACCGAGTTGTTCATATTCGTCGTGCGTCAAAAGCGGCAGACCTGAGTCAGATGCTCGCCCCTTGATCACGCCCCGAATCTCGCACCATAGAGCGGCCTCAGATAGATCCGGGCACTGTGCCCGGAGCTGACCTTTGGACCATTTACGGTACCAGTTATAGAAATCCCTCTCCCGGAATAGATCCCCTGGAGGTAGCTCACGACCAGCTTTAACGATCATTTCCTGACAGAACTCCGTATACGTCAAGAATTGGGGGTAACCAAGACGTGTGTCACTCTCTGGACAAAATTTGGCCAAAGTGTCATAGAGGGTCTTTGCATTGTCTCTCAGAACTGGCAGGAAGGTCACATAGATGACTTCCACTTGCTGTTCATTCTGTGTTCCCTCCTCCAAATCGGTGGCTTTCTTCTGGTGGGCGAACAGTCCATGGATGATCACGGTGCTCTTGCCGCTCCCTGCGCTACCATTGAGCAAGACTGGCTCCCTAGCGGATGCGAGTTGTTCCTGCTCTGGCGTCAGCAGCAGGTGAATTGGGGCAGGGGTGTCCGCCCAGTACGCTAGCCTGTCCGGGGCACGCCAGATTTCATCAGGCGGCGTGAAAAAGCGTGGAAGATCGTCCGTTCTATATAGGGTTTCCCAGGGGTCGGTTGGGCTGGTGTCTTCCGCCGCTCCGATGGTTGGCGCATCTTCGTCCGGTGGACGCAGTCCCGTCAAGAGGTCTCCTTCGCCGTCTCCCTTTGCTGGGCTATCCCCGAGGCGGCGATACAGGAACCCTGTTTTGTCATGGGTGGCGACGTCATAGATCACTAGCCAGTTGCCTTCCGCACGTCCGAAAAGCAAGCGATCCCCGCCATTTAGGCGCGCCTCCAGAATCCCCTCGGCTCCTAGTTTTTTTACTTTCAGTCCTCCTGTCCAATCCCCCTTCTGCAAGCGCATCAGACACTTTGGAACCTGAGTTCGCCAGGAATGATTCGGCTCGAGGCCATTGATGGTTCGAATGAAACCGGAACGGAACGCCAGTTTGTACATCAGCCCCTCACCTTGGATTGCCACCACCATCGTTTCCGTTTCTCTTCCTCCATCTTCCGTTTCTCTTCCTCGATCTCACGGCGTAGTGTAGCGACTTCAGCGGCGGTATCGGTTCTCATCCTAGCCACCTCCTCTTTTCCAGCTGCCTCCGTTTGCTCCTGTATCTGCCGCAGGCTCTGATAGCCCTGCTCCAATTTATCTAGGCGGACGACGACTCCCTGGATCTGACCGTTCATGATGGTTCCGGTCTGCTTGATGGCCAGCAGAGCACCTTCGATGCGAGCCAACTGCGCCTCGACACGGAGCTTCATTGTTTGCGCAGCCTCTTCCCCTGCCGCAGCCACTGCCTGCGGGATAGCTTGGATCTGCTGCTCCAGGGTCGCCTTGATGTCCGCCTCACCCTGTGCCCACTTCTCAGCCTGATGATCCAGAACCTCTTGGGCATGCCCTTCGAACCCTTCCAGATCAAGAGCAATCTTTTTGACACGTGCCAATGCGCTTGAATAATCACTCTCAAGTTTGGTTTGAACCGTCTCTATTGTG
>NZ_JAYUPA010000748.1:0-3503 GCF_043760365.1 Armatimonas sp. | reverse complement strand
TGGAGCTGCTCCAGCGCGGCGGTCAGATGGACAGCATCCAGGCTCCAGGGCTTCCTGCCTTCGACTCCGAGGACGTGGACGATCTCGAAGATGCACCCGACAACGAGCTGGAGGAGACGGAGGCGGCTGTCCTCGACCAAGCGACTGCAGCCCGCTCTATGGCGGAGCTTAGGGCGGAGCTGGCAACACTGAGCACCCTGGAGGGGTTAGCACAGTCGGTTCTGCGGAGTGGGACGGATGCCAAGTGGCGCGAGCTGGCGAGCCTGCTGGAGGAAGTCTTTACCAAGGGTGCCCTCGCAAAGCATATCGGCGAGACCCCAGAACCCTATGGAGCCAAGGAGATTCCCAGGCCAAAGTCGTCCCCAAGCCAGAAGCTGGTTCTCTTCACGGAACACCGCGACACGCTCAGTTACCTACAAACGCGTATCACGACCCTACTCGGCAGCGAAGACGCTGTCGTGATGATCCACGGTGGGATGGGGCGTGAGGATCGCTTAAAGGCACAGGAAGCCTTCCGACATGATCCCGCTGTTAAGGTGCTTCTTGCCACGGATGCCGCAGGCGAAGGAATCAACCTCCAGCGAGCGCACCTGATGGTGAACTACGACCTGCCCTGGAACCCCAATCGATTAGAGCAACGCTTCGGGCGCATCCATCGTATTGGGCAGACGGAGGTGTGCCATCTGTGGAACTTGGTGGCCGACGAGACCCGCGAGGGCGATGTCTACCGAAAGCTATTAGAAAAACTGGAGCAGGCGCGTAAGGCACTCGGTGGCCAGGTATTCGATGTGCTCGGCAAGCTCCAGTTCGAGGGCAAGGCACTGCGCGACTTGCTGATCGAGGCGGTGCGCTACGGCGATCAGCCCGAGGTGCGAGCGCGGCTCACGACGGCGCTGGACAACGCACTGGATCGGGCGCACCTGGCGGGGCTACTAGAAGACCGCGCCTTAGCGCACGATTCGATGGATGCGAGCCGGGTCTACCACATCCGCGAGGAGATGGAGCGAGCCGAGGCGAAGCGCCTCCAGCCCCACTACATCGAGGATTTCTTCCTGGAAGCATTCAAGCGCCTGGGCGGAACGGCAAAGCAGCGCGAGCCGCGCCGCTACGAGATAAGTCATGTGCCTGCCCCGGTGCGCAACCGTGACCGGATGATCGGAACGGGCGAGCCCGTGCTCGGGCGCTACGAGCGCATTGCCTTCGATAAGCCGCTGGTCGCCCCACAAGGCCAGCCACTGGCGGCGTTTGTCTGTCCCGGCCACCCCTTGCTTGATGCGACGCTCGACCTGACTCTGGAGCGCAATCGGGACTTACTGAAACGCGGAGCCGTGCTGGTGGACGAGCGCGACTTGGGGACGAAACCGCGCCTACTGTTCTATCTGGAGCACGCGCTACAGGATGCCAGTATCACGCGCTCCGGCGAGCGGCGCGTGATCTCCAAGCGAATGCTCTACGTAGAGCTGGATGAAGCGGGGACGACGCGCCATGTGGAGTACGCGCCCTACTTGGACTGCCGCCCGCTACGCGAGGGTGAGCCAGACGTCGAGGCACTTCTTGCTCGCCCGGAGTGTGCCTGGATCGGCCACGGGCTGGAGCAGAAGGCGCAGGGCTACGCCGTGGCCCATGTCGTCCCGGCCCACCTGAAGGAGATTCGGGATGCGCGTGTGGCGCTGATTACCAAGACCGAGGCGGCGGTGAAGGAGCGGCTGACCAAGGAGATTAACTACTGGGATCACCGTGCCGAGCAGCTCAAGCTCCAGGAGCAGGCAGGGAAGGCGAATGCGAAGCTCAACTCGGGTGAGGCGCGTAAGCGGGCGGACAACCTGCAAACCCGGCTCCACAAACGCCTGGCGGAGCTGAAGCAAGAGGCGCAGATATCTCCGCTCCCACCCGTGGTGTTCGGTGGCGTTCTACTCGTTCCGCAGGGATTGGTAAACGCGATGGCAGGCAATTCTCTTTCACCAAATCCTGCCTTGTCGCCGGTGGACACGCAAGTGGCGGCAGCCCGCGCCCGTGCGGTGATTATAGAGGTGGAGCGCGGCCTTGGTTTCGAGCCGACGGATCGGGAGTTCGAGAAGCTGGGCTACGACATCGAGAGCCGCGTGCCGGGAACGGGCAAGCTGCGCTTTATCGAGGTGAAAGGCCGTGTGAGCGGTGCGGAGACGATCACGGTCACCAAGAACGAGATTCTGTACTCCCTCAACAAGCCCGAGGACTTTATACTCGCTATCGTCGAGTTTCTGCCCGGCGGCGATCACAAGGTACACTACCTCCGCCAACCCTTCCAGCGCGAACCTGACTTTGGCGTGACCAGTGTAAACTATAACTTCGCGGAGCTAATTGCTCGTGCAGGAAATCCTAAGTAATGAATGAAACCAATACTCAGAACGGCTTGTTCCCAGAACTAGAATTGGATAGCCATAATCCCTCTTTAGAGAACGTCTTATTTCCCGTCTCTTTGGAAGATGTATTTGCTCAGCTCGCAAATAATGTCACGTTAGATACTTTTCATAAAGCTGTTGTTGATATTGAGCGGAAACGAGTTATGACAGTGGTAACTGACCGCTATAAACTCATTACCAATGCTGAGGCGATTCAAAGAGGCGAAAATATTTTCCGTGAAGTATTTAGTCAACCAACAATTGAAGCAATGGAACTGTACAATGTAATCACACCCAGCACACGTACTTTTTGCCATGTGGACTATACACTTAAAGGATATACATTTTCTTTTGAATCCAATGATAAGTGGCTCCCATTTCTCCGTGTGACCAATAGTTATAACAAAACAAAACCTTTACGATTTGATTTTGGCTTTTGTCGTGCTATCTGTCGAAACGGGATGATTTTTAATCCCAAACAAGTGACGATAAAACGCTACCATATGGGAACGCAGTCACAAGCCCACGATCTTGCTGGAGTTGATTTGAGTGTTATCAAGAAGATGGAAGTGCACTTCTTGGAGAAACTCAATAATCTGAAGCGATTCGCTGTTCCTCCTAATATGATGTTGCCTCTCACGTGCAAGGCACTCCAGATTCAGGTCACCGAGGAGCAAGTTAACAAACCAAGGGCATGCGATCTGATCAAGGTCTTTGGAACGCAGGTACAAAAATTAACCAACCAGTACTTCAATGAGCTTGGGCATAACGGCTATGCTGCCCTCAATGTCCTGACCGATATGGCCACACGTCCTGAGGGTATCGGGTTTTCTAATACTGCCCAAATCCACTCTCTCCAGTCACACTGTGCGTTTTGGATCGACGATTTTATCATCTCCATAAAGCAAGACTCATTCGAGTTTCCAAAATATATTAGTGACTATCAAGAGTCTGCAGCGCGGGTTTCAAAGGTGATGAGCGCATGAATCTGTTTGAAGATACCAACCCTCGTGCGCTGAAGGATTTGTTAGCGGAGGTGCATTCACGAACGATGGTGCTCCCAGACTTCCAGCGAAACTTTGTGTGGGAGCCGGGTGCGACGCAGGAGCTGATCGTTTCGAT
>NZ_JAYUPA010000747.1:0-10068 GCF_043760365.1 Armatimonas sp. | reverse complement strand
GATCGTCTTGCCACCACGTTCTAGCAATACGGAAGGGACAAACGGGACGTTCCCCTTGGGGCTTTTAGCATACCCATTGCCACAGAGAATAGGGAAATTTGCCTTACTGAGCTTTGTACGGACAAGAGAGAGGCTCGGGTGCGTCTCGCGATTGCCCATCGTCATCGCGTCGTAGCCGAGTGCGCTCATCCGTGCGAGAGTCGGCTCCCCGAGGGGATGAAAACCCAGATTGCCTGCTGAGATCGCATCGCCCGCATCGAGAAGCAAGTACGGCTCGCCTGCCGAGAGCCGCACAATTTCGGCCTTGAGCTGTACCGCTTTCTGGTCAGTGAGTTTGCCATGAAAGTCGTTGGTATGAAAAATAGAAAGCCGGGGCACACTCAATTATACCCCTGTGGTCATTGAGCTCACTTGCCATCTCGACTGAGTGCCACTTGTAATCTCAGTTTTTTTCTCCCCCATATTTCTGTAAGATTCCTGTAAACTGCTTGCTGTACGCTCGCTGTAGAAGATCATATTAGGAGAGCAAGCATGACGGAGACGGAGAAAGAAGATTGCGGACTGATTCCCAGCCTGAAAAAGCTAGTAGAGTGCAGCGTGGAGCTAGGCACGACGCAGACGTACCCTCTGGCACAGGCGCTGTGCCTGAGCAACAAGACGGTGGATACGTACTGGAAACACATCAAGCTAGCGTTGGGTGTGACAGATCGCTATGAGGCCGTTCGGGTGGCAAAAGAGGGACGAATTCTTGGTGAAATGCCAGACGTAGGGGGGGGGGGGGGGGTAATAAACACACTAAATAACGTCAAAACTATCCTAATTTTTAGGATACCGAACGGTTGTAATTGCCTGTAAAGTGTCTGTGTTCAGTAGGAGGTTAGCAGTGGTGGTAAACCGGAACAACTCTCAAAGACGATGGCGAATTGATAGTGTACTCCTCGGATGCATTGTTCTTGCAATCGTGTTTGGAACAGCGGCAGCAGCGAAGATTCAGGGTTTCAACGACTTTGAGTCAACCTTAGTCGCCTCGCTTCTGGTTCCCCAAGGCTGGACACGGTTTGGAGCCGTGCTGATTGTCACTCTGGAGGTCGTCCTGACCATAGGACTGTTTATTCCGACACTACGTAAATCCTCGCTTCAGCTTTTCGCCGCGATGGTAAGCGTCTTCATCGGATACTCACTCTGGCGCGGACTTCAGCAAATACCCATCCCATGTCATTGCTTCGGTGCTCTGTTCACCATGACACCACTCCAATCTATTTTGCTGAATCTGGGGCTTCTGTCTCTGATAACGTATCTTTTGATTTGTGTTGAGGAACATTCTTGTTCTCAATCAAAACGGCCATTTTAAATGGCAATGCCTAAATATTTTACGGACAATAGTGGAGCTGAGATGTCTCCATAAATTCTCGTAGATGTAAGATAAACTCTTTAAGGAAAAATCAATCATGACGGTTCGTACTCTAGTGGTCGCTTTAGCCTCCATTTGTTTGGTTGGCTCAATTTCAGCGTTTTCAATTGAGAGAGCACATGCAGCTATCGAAGGTAAGACAGTTTCAAATGGCACAATGGTTTATGGAACTGGCTATGCGTGTAAACTAACTGTCTGCGGTCCCAATTCAGATCCTGCTGATATAGTAGGTTGTAACTCTATAGACTTTGAAGGTCAGCAAGCGCGGGAAGTTAAAAGTTTTAACCCTGGCAAGGGATGTGCTTTTGATCTCACAGTAAATGATTGTGCCGGCCCTAATGGTGGAAGTTCAAAATGGTGTACACGTATACGAAGATACTATCATTATTGTAATACTTCAGTGGGATCGCTTATTTATGATAGCTGGGCACCAAATGATCTAAATAAGCATATGCTAAACATGTGTTCAGGTGGTACTAATCCTGAGCCATAAAAAATCATATAATATGAGTATAAATCATTCTGTTTGCAGGATTTTAAAATTGTAGATGTGTGAAAACAGTGAAATCCAACGTGATATATGCCAGTAACAAGCTACAGAATTAACATCTTAACCAGAATGAGTTATACTCATATTATATAATTAAATTATGTTGACTGATTGATTTTTGTATTGGTAAATTAGCCAAAATAAAGAATAGAAAAAATTGTGAAATTGAAATATAAAATTGCATGTGTAATTACATGTATCCTAAGTATTTGTTTATCTTCGAGCGCCCAAGAAGTGACACAAGACGAGATTTCGCAAATCAAAGATATCAAAAAAAAGTTATCATTCACTGCGACATACCAATATTCTTTAGATTCCACTGCTATGAAATCTCTTACTACACGTGTAAGTAGTGAAGCTCTTTTTGATAATTTAGAATTGCAATCAGAATTTGCTAATGTCAAGAAACCATCCGGGCAATTTTATATTTCTGTATATGATGGGAAAAATACGAATCTCCTAAGTGGTGCTCAATTTGACCCAATAAAACCAGAAATTATTTATGGTAATATGCAAACGCGAACAACTGTTGAAACAGGTTATCAAATACATGACTCAATAAGTATGTTTTTCAAACGTGACGGCGAGTGGTTTGGAGATTTAATAGCTAATGGAAAAATGCGTTTTGTCAAATATGATGTTTTAAATAATAAACGAGTACTTATTTTCGAAATGAGATCAAAATATTTAATATCTTTGTTATACTTATCAAAGAGTGATAGTTATTCATGCATAAAAAGTTACACAACACAAATCCCAAACTCGAATGCAGTTGATGAATATAATGTAACTGAATTTCAAAATATAGAAGGAGTAAGCCTTCCTAAAACGGCGACAATGAGTATTTATATACGTAATGGAAGTGCAAAAAAAAGAATTGCCGACGGCATTTTTTCTAACATAAAATACTATAATGTTGGAAACGTCACCCATGATGTTTTCAAAATGAAATTTCGTACTGGCTCTCAAATGTACGATGAAGCAAAAAAATCTGTCCTTGTCAAAACTAAAGATGGTAACTGGCTTGAGGATATTAGTTTTTCAGATGATAGAAAGAAAAGGTCAGGTATAATCGGATGGTTTTTCATAGGAAGTCTTTCAACTCTATTGTTTATAGGTTCTGGATGGCTAATCCATCTCATAATAAAAAAACGGCGGCGATAGTTTCATCATGCATAATATTATCTGTTTTATTCATATTTTTAGGATCAAAAAAAAATAAAAGTGGAGGGTGTGGAGCCCGCAGTCTTTATTCTGTGTCGTTAAAACTCGGCTCTAAATTTAAAGAATACGAAATTAATAAATTATTTGGAAATAATTATTATTGGTGTAACATTCAAATGGTTTCAGAATGTGCTGAAAAATGCAACTTCGAAACTGATATAAAAAAAATAGACATTGTAAAATTAAGAAATGAACATCCTCTAGGCGTATTACATATCGATGGTTCACATTTTGTCGGGCTTGTGGGATATGACTCGCAGACCATTCATATTGCGGAGACAGGGTATGAAGGGCCACCACGGATTGAGCGGTGGAGTGACGGGGATCTGATGGCGCGTTGGGATGGGGTGATTCTGGTGATTTCTAAGCCCAAAGACGGTACAATTCCACCTGTGACGGCGCAGAAGGCTGCACCCAAAACAACTGCCGCCCGATGAGGAGACTGATCTCAAATGCCAACCAATCGTATTGACGCTTCCCTGTCCGACACCGACCGCGAGGCTATTTTAGCAGCCCTTGACTTAATTGAATCAAAGCTGCCGTTTCTGGAAGACCTCATGCCTGCCGAGCGGCGCGACTTGCCCAAGATGGGCACTAAAAGCGAGGGCTTTGTTCACCATGCCGATGTGCTAGCGCACCAAGACGACTCGTTTTTGCCACGCAACTTTGACCTGCCCGAGTTCCAGAGCGATGCGTCGCTGTTTGCTGCGCTTGCACCTATTCGTGCGAGGCTTATGCGCCTCACCGAGAAAGTGGACGACACGACAATGCTAGTCGGAAGCGAAGCCTACGTGGCGGCGCTGATTGTCTACCAGAACGCACAAATAAATGGACAGGGCGAGGGCTTCGATGCGCTGCTCGATGAGCTAAGCCAGCGCTTTGCCCGTAAGACCAGAAAGCCGGACGTGCCGAGCACAAAGCCGTAATCTTTCGGCGCTGAGCTGAAAATTTCAGGCTCTGAGCTGAAAATTTCAGGCTCTGAGCCGAAAGTTTTAAGCACAAAGCCACAACACAGAACCTCGGAGCCGGAAAAACTATGCAAAAAGCAACCAGGATTTTTGGCTCCGAGCATAAACGGCGAAGCAAAAAGCCTGACGCTACCGGCTCAGTGCCTGAAACTCCGAGCTTTTCCCCCGCCGGGCGGGGGTCAGGGGGTATCCGTCGAGGCTGCGAGGTCGGGCTGGCGCTGGCGATGTTGCTCTACTGCGTGATTTTTACCCGGCTCACGTTCTCTTTGTTTGAGCGCTGCGCCTACATGAACTTCGATCTTGCCATTTTTGATCAGGCAGTCTGGCTGATCTCACGGGGCGCAACCCCGTTTGTGACGGTGCGCGGCCTGCATATTCTCGCGGATCATTTCAGCGCCATTCTCTATCTTCTCGCACCGCTCTACTGGCTCGCGGCCACGCCCAAAACGCTGCTTCTCGCGCAGACTATCGTGCTGGCGCTGGGGGCGATCCCGGTCTATGGATTGGCTCGTGCAAGGAAACTTGCTATGCCAGTCGCTCTACTCTTTGCCTGCACCTATCTCTGCTATCCCGCGATGCAGTGGAGCAATACTCGTGAATTTCATCCGGATACATTTGCGACACCTCTTCTGCTTGCCGCATTTTACTACCTGCACCAAAACAACTCCCGCTCCTACTTTGCCTGTCTTGTGCTTGCTTGTCTCACCAAAGAAACCATAGGAATGACAGTGGTTTTCCTGGGGCTGTATGCACTCACACAACGCAAAAAACGCCTCGGATTACAAACGATTTTATTTGGTATTGTGAGCCTGATTATTGCCATGAGCATTGTGCGGCACTTCAATCAAGCTCCGTCGCCCTATCCTTATCTCTACGAGCACTGGGGCAAGCTGAGCTTTGGCGCTGCGACAAACCTGCTCTGGCGCATTAGCTGGGGCAACTGGTTTTACTATCTCAAGCTCCTCGTGCCCGTTCTCTTTCTGGCGCTTGCCGCGCCTGAAGTCTTGCTTGTCGCGTTACCCACTATCGGCGCCAACTTGCTCTCCAATCGCTCAGGAATGAACGACATTGAGGAGCAGTACACCGCTCTTCTTACTCCGTTTGTTCTCGCCGCCGCTGTCATTGGCTACGCCCGTATCGCCCCGCGCATGGGTGGCTTTGGACGCGCCGCCGTTCTTGCCAATCTCGCAATCTGGTCAGTCGGAGCAAGCCTGCTCTGGGGACCGTTCTCAAAAGACACGGATAGGCTCTACTCACGGCGTACAAGCACCGATGCCAAGGAGACGCGCCGCTTGCTGGCGAGCATTCCGGCGAATGCCTCGGTCTCGGCGCAGATGCCCTTAGGGGCGCAAGTGAGTCGGCGCAAGACTATTTACCATTTCCCCAATCCGTTTCAGAGGAATGTTTTTGGTGGGACACGGCAGGCCCTGGTCGAGATCGCCGCAATGGACACGGCAAGCCTGAAGCCGGAGTTCAGCGAGAACATAAAACGTACTCCCGTCGAGTACGTCGCCCTCAGCCCAAACTCTGCACGTTTCCCTCTCTCGTTCAATGCCTGCATGGAGGGCGTAACCCTCTTGCTTAAAAGCCCGTCTTATGGCGTAGAAGCCGTTGGGCGGGGGCTAATACTCTTGCGACGGGGCGCGGACTACACAAGCGGCCTTGACAAGCTCGCCGCCTACACACACAAAGACACACGCGACCCGGAGCGCCTCCTCTGGGCATGGCTGGAGAAATCTGGCGGACTGGATAACTAAACAAAATGAAACGATGCTCTTTTACGCTGATTGAACTGCTCGTTGTGATCGGGATTATTGCCTTGCTGGCCGCCATTATCTTTCCTGTCTTTAGCCGCGCCCAAGAAAACGGTCGGGCAACCGCCTGTCTCTCCAACCTCAAGCAGCTTGGTATGGCCAGCCTGATGTACGCCCAGGACTACGACGAGAGCTTCGCCATGAATAGACTCACCGACGAAACACACGTCCCCAAACCCTGCAACAACACCGCGATGGACTTCTCCGGGCTAGAGGGAAGCCGAAATACCTGGAAGCGCGTCCTGCTGCCCTATGTCAAGAACCGGGGAATCTTTCTGTGTCCCTCTAATGGCTACGCGAGCAAGCCCGGCGATGAGTCCAACACCGGCTGGCCTGCCGCCGAGAAGCTCCCGATTTCGTATGCCTACAACGGCTCCTACTTTCATGAGAAAGCGCTCTGCAAAGAAGGCGAGTGGCAGTTTCGTCCTCGCAGACTCGCCGAAATCCACGAGCCGACGAAGCTGATTCTGCACCTCGAATCGCGCCTGGAATATTCCGATCTGGGCAACTGGGCCATTAGCTGGGCACCGGATAACAACACCCGCAAAGGCGGACTCCAGAGCCATAACGGGGGCTGTAACTTTGTGTTTGTGGACGGTCACGCCGCCAAGCTCAAGCTCCAGACCACCTGCACACAACAGCTGTGGCTCGACGGTCAGCCCGATCCCGAGGACTTCTGCAAGTCTGGTCAGCCCTTCCCTGATGAGTACCGCTGAGCGCTCAATTATATCCCGTCGGCGCGCCCGAAGCGCTTCCTCGTGAAATCAGAGAGTGCCCGCAAGAGTATTGCTCGCTTCGGGTTGCCTTGGAGAGTCCAGACCATCAACAAGCGCACAGAGTCCACGAAGGCGGCGAATAAGCCAAGGGACGTGCCGTGTTTTTGCAAATACAGAAGCTGGTTGCGCCGCATGTAGTAGAGCGTCAGCGGCGAGTCTATCCCGGTAGAGCGGCTGACTTTGTGCCAGAGCCGTGCCGAATAGGCTGTTCCGACTTCATAGCCCATCTTGCGAATGCGTATACACAGATCCGACTCCTCAAAATATAAAAAGAAGCGCTCGTCAAAAAAGCCAACATGCTCAAAAACGCTTCGTGAGAGCAACAAGCCACAGCCAGAAACAAACTCGCAGGATTGATAAGTTTGTTTATCGGGAATAGGCTCCCCCTGATGCAAGTGTGTCACCTGACCACGCCCATTGAGAAGTCCCCCCGCGGACCAGATCGTCTCCGGTGCATCCGAGTGTAGCATCAGTGGCCCAAGCGCTCCGAGATTGGGGTGCTCCTCCCAGGCCTCAAGAAGGCGCTCCAGCAAGTCGGGCGCGACAGTAGTATCGGGATTCAGGAGAAAAAGAAAGTCAGCACCGCGCTGAATTGCTGCACGCACTCCCGTCTGATTACCACCCGTAAAGCCCGTGTTCTGCGGGCTTACAATCACGGTAACATCGGGGAACTGTGCTCGAACGATCTCTGCTGTGCTATCAAGGCTGGCATTGTCCACGAGCACCGTGAAGTAGTTAGGGTAGGTCAGCGCACGCAGCGACTCAAGGCACTCCCGCGTATCTGCCACACCGTTGTAGCACACAACGACGATAGCAATTTTTGGAATATTATCCACGAAACAACCACTACTTTTCCGGGGCGTAGAGTGGAAGAGAAGGTTTTTCTTCGTTGAGCCAGACCTGCAGCTCCGACAGAGACGGCAGAAGATCAACACGCCAGCTCAGGTCTGCCAGCTGAACCACCAATGTGCGGCTGACGAGCTTCTTACCGCTATGAAGCAACACCTGGACATCCACGAACCGAATGTCCTTGAAACTGACGAGCGCGGAGCCAAACACTTTCATGCCGTTGCGAGAGAGTGACCGGGCACTATTGACCTTCAGAATCTCTTTTATCCCCATCGGCGAAGGGATAGAGTGCTTCGCCTCCCACTCCATCCGCTCCGCTGTCTTCTTCAAAAAAAGCGCGACAATCTTCTGCACCTGGCTTTCTTTGTAGGCTTGTAGAGGGAGACATGTCTCCGCCAGGAGCTTTGCATCGCGATGAGTGATGGCGCGGGTACAGTCACAGGCGACCCCCTCAGGAAGCTCGGTGCCCCTTGGAAAGAAGTCCTTTGTGACAGTGGAAGGTTTCTGCATGACTTACTCCCACTCGATGGTTCCGGGGGGCTTGCTGGTGATATCGTAGACGACGCGGTTGACGCCCTCCACTTCCCCGACAATACGACTGGAGATTTTCTCTAGCAGCTCGTAGGGCAGGCGTGCCCAGTCTGCGGTCATTGCGTCTTCGCTGGTAACGGCGCGCAGGACAATGGGGTACTCGTAGGTGCGCTTATCGCCCATCACGCCCACGGACTTAGTGTCAGGGAGCACCGCGAAGCTCTGCCAGATACGGCGGTACAGACCCGCTTTTTTGATCTCCTCCACCACGATAGCATCGGCCTCGCGCAGGATATCAATCTTCTCACGAGTCACCTCGCCTAAGACCCGAATCCCAAGACCGGGACCGGGAAAGGGCTGCCGCCAGACCATCTCGGTAGGGACGCCCAGCTCCTCGCCCACTTTGCGCACTTCGTCTTTAAACAAATAGCGCAGTGGCTCGACGAGCTTCAGCTTCATGTACTCGGGAAGTCCCCCGACATTGTGGTGGGTCTTTATCGTGTGCGCCTTGCCACTGCCCGACTCGATCACGTCGGGGTAGAGCGTCCCCTGGGCTAAGAACTCCGCGCCGTCAATAGTCTGCGCGACTTCATCAAAGACCGCCACAAACTCGTTGCCAATGATCTTGCGCTTCTGCTCAGGATCAATCACTCCCTTGAGCTTATCCAGAAATCGTGATTTTTCATCCGCGTAGACCAGATTAATTTTGAAAGCGCGCGCAAAATTCTCGCGAACCTGCGTGCCTTCGTCTTTGCGCATCATGCCTGTGTTCACAAAGATACAGGTAAGCTGATCGCCAATCGCCCGGTGCACCAGTGCTGCTGCCACGACGGAGTCCACGCCACCGGAGAGCCCACAGACCACGCGCTTATCGCCCACTTGCTGCCGGATCGCCTCGGTTGCCTCGCGTACAAACGATGCCATCGTCCACTCGCCCTTAGCACCACAGAACTGGTAGAGGAAGTTACGAATGATCTCGGTGCCCCAGGGGGTATGAACAACCTCGGGGTGAAACTGGACAGCGAAGAACTTGCGTGCGGTGTCCGCCATCGCAGCCACGGGAGTCGAGGCGGTGGTCGCGGTGACTTTGAAGCCGGGCGGCGGTGCTTCCACCGTGTCTCCATGGCTCATCCAGCAGATCAGCTCACGGTTCAGCCCCAGAAAGAGATCGGTGTTGTCGGTAACATCAAGTGACGTCTTGCCATACTCGCGCTGTGTACCGGCGCGCACTTTCCCTCCGAGCTGGCGACTCATAAGCTGCATGCCGTAGCAAATGCCCAAGATGGGAATCCCCAGCTCGTAGATTCCCATGTCCACATCGGGTGCACCAGGCTCGTAGCAGCTTGCGGGACCACCAGAGAAGATGATGCCAATGGGCTTGCGTTTTTGAATCTCAGCCAGTGGTGTCTCGCAGGGGAGGATCTCACAGTAGACCTTGCACTCTCGCACCCGTCGGGCAATAAGCTGTGTGTACTGTGCCCCGAAGTCTAGGACGACAACATTTTCATCGGGAATGGGAATTGAAGCAGATTTGTGTGAGGCCACAGTTAGCAGGCCTCCTGGCAGCGGGGGGAAAACATGCCCTTCATCTTACCACGACTGTCTAATGTTAACCGTCGTCCTGTAATATTCGTCATTTGCAATTTGCACAGGGTATGGGATATACTCTATTTCGGTGCAATGGGGGAGGCCCTCCCTCCAGCTAATGGGTTTAGCGACTTCTGCGGACAGCGTTCGGTTCAGTGCGGATTCTGCTCTAGATGTTGGTTGAACGAGCACTTGGGTGCGTCAGTGGTGCGCATCGTTCGTTGGTGGGGGCAATGAAGTTCCAGGGAGCACTAGTGCCGCTTCCTGTCTGGAGAGCAGATTCCATGCGAATCTATGTGGGCGGTTTGCCCTTTTCGGTAACGTCAGAAGAGCTGACTCGGATTTTTGGTGAGTACGG
>NZ_JAYUPA010000746.1:0-3507 GCF_043760365.1 Armatimonas sp. | reverse complement strand
CCAGCGCGATCACGCCACCCGAGCCGCCCATTCCCACCAGTTCTTCGTGGATCACCCCGTCTGCGGCAACACTCACGCTCTCTTTGGCGTGGCGCATCCGGGCCGAGATTTCGTGAGCGACGGCGGCGCGGAGAAAAAACTCCCCGTGGCCTGTCGCGGAGACAGCACAGGTCGCATCCTCGGCCCAAGTTCCCGCTCCGATCACCGGACTATCTCCAATGCGCCCGTGGCGTTTGTTCGTCATCCCGCCCGTGCTGGTCGCCGCCGCCAGATGATTTTCTTTGCAGCGCGCCACCGCGCCTACCGTGCCAAACTTATTGTCCTCCGAGAGCGAGACGCTATTGCTGGCTCTTTGCGCCTGGAGCTGCTTCCAGCGCTCGTCGGTAAAGAAATACTCCTGCCCCACTTGCTCGATCTCGTCTAGCGTCGCCGCCAGCTCCTCGGCTCCCAAGCCAGAGAGAAAGACAAACGGCGTCTTCTCCAGCACAGCACGTGCCAGCATGATGGGATTTTTAATGGTCGTCACGCCCGTAATCGCGCCCGCTGCACGGTCGGTTCCACGCATGATAGACGCATCCATTTCCGCGATCCCTTGATCGTTGAGCACTGCTCCCCGCCCCGCGTTGAAAATGGGATCGTCTTCGAGCACACGCACCGTCGCCTCCACAATGCTCAGCGCATCCGCTCCCGCTTGCCAAAGCGCATAGCCACGCGCCAAGGCAGCTCGCAAGCCCGCATGGCAGAGTGCCTCACGCTCCGGGGTCAGGTTCTCCTCTAAGATCGTCCCCGCCCCCCCATGAATCACCAGCACAGCGTCTGCGACGGACGCATTGTTTCGCGAAATATCTATCATTCCCATTTCGCTGATTGTACCCGCGTTGGTGCCGCCGGTTGAAAACCGGCGTCTGCAATGGCGCTTCGCGCCGCAAAGCCCGTGCCGGGCTAGAGAAACTTATTGTGATCCGTATTTTTCGATCCAGACCTCTGGGTCGTCGCCAAAGTTCTTGCCAGTTTCTTTCCGCAGGTGGGTCAGTACCTCATGAACGGCAGTGGCTCTCTGGCGCTCCACCATTTTGTCCAGCAACGAGCCCTTAATCTGCTTCGTCCCCGACGGATACTCGTTGACAATCATTTGGAGTTGGCCAACGCCATCGGCGTTTTTCATCGCCAGTGCCTGATCGCGCGACTTTACAATGCGCCACGTCTGATCATTGGCAAGAGTAACACGTAGATCCAGGTGGAGATAGCTCACGAGAGACCAGCTACACAAAATAACGTTCACCACGGCAAGAATCCCTAACCAGGGTACTTTTCGTTTCATCTCATCATCTTCCATTAACTGCCCCAGCCCGGCACGGGCTTTGCGGCTGAGGAACGAAGCCATTGCAGACGCCCAATTTCATTGGGCGCTCACGGTCAGTCCCGCGCTCTCGAACAAGAACGGGATGTAGCGTGCCCCGGCGCTAACCAGCGCGTTGGCGACAGCGGCCTGTGCTCCCTCTTCAGTCACAAAATACAGGCAGCCGCCGCCGCCCGCGCCACAGGCTTTGCCGCCGAGCGCTCCGGCAGTGTGAGCAACCGTAAAGAGTTTTTCTATTTGAGGGTTGGAGACACTGGGATCAAGATTTTTCTGACACGTCCAGTTCTGCGCAAGCAGCGCCGCAAACTCCGTGAAATTCCCCGATTTTAGCGCCTCTGGCATCGCGCGGCCGACCTCGCGCAGACCGTGAAATGCGGCGACGGTCTCACTGCGCCCACTGCGAAAGCTGCCCCAGACGTTTTCATGAATCGTGCCCGAGAGCCGTGGCGTTCCGGTGTAGACCAGCACACTACGCTTTTCGAGGGCGATGACTGTCTCGTGAGAGAGTGCAATGCTCTCGACTTCGACACTTGCGCCACCACCGAAGCGCATGAGGTTAAAGCCCCCAAACGCCGCCGCGTACTGGTCTTGCCGCCCCCCGAGAATCCCAAGTAGCTCCTCAAGTGCGTAGGCTTGCTCCGCGACTCTGCGTCGGTCTAGCACTTCCCCCCCGCCGATCAGCCCGAACCAGCAGACATTCAGCGCCGCCGAGGTTCCCAGCCCCGAGCCCGTGGGAAGCTCGAAGCCGTAGCGCACTTGCAGCCCTTCGTCGGAAACGATTTGCTCGCCGGAGACGTAATGATTAATCGTGGCATTGAAGACCACACCACCAAAATCTTGGGCGTAGAGATCAACATCGGTCCAGGCTCCCCCAAAGTCAATACGGACAGGGGCTTGCGCGCGTTGGTGCATAGAAATACTCCTTGTGATAAACTGGTGAGATTGAGGCGATAATGAAACAGATTCGCTGGTGGAACTCGTTTAACCTGCTTGGCATTATTTTGCTGGGCATCGGTGTTGCGGGACTGATCTTGCAGGGCAAGATGGTATTTGACCCGGGCCGTGCGCCGCGGGGCTATGAGTGGGTGCTTTACCTGGTTGCAGGGGTGCTGATGCTAGTCAATGGCTTTCTACCCACAGCCAATGCTCCCCATTCAAATAAACCGCGCAAGCCGACCGAACTTTTGTAAAAACTATGAGTAATCAAACTGTAGACCTTCTGGATGCCGATGAGCAGGAAGTGAAGGAAGTCCGCTGTTCTGTCACGGGCATCCCGATCTCCACGATCCCTAACTGGTACGCCCAGGTAAACGTCAACTTTGTCTCCGACCACGCTCGGTCGAAGTCCAGCGCCGCAGCGGCTCAGGCAAACTACCTGCGCCTTGCGGAGCTGAGCGATAAAGAGGACGAAGAGGAGGCGGAGGAATCCGACGAAATCTCGCTCGATGATATGGACGAAAATATCACTGCCGCAGATATTGATATCGAGGATATGGATATCGGTGGCGATGACTCCGATGATGCGGACACGGACAGCTAGTCTCTCCCGGATCGTAAAATCGTAAACCAGACAAGGCCTGCGCTCTGCGCAGGCCTTTGTTTTTTTCGGAGGGTCGGGATGGGTCGGGTATCATAGTTGGCATGGATGCAGATGCCCTCACCCGTGCTGACTCTATCACCGCCGATGTCGCGGATAAGTACCAGAAATTCGTCAACCCCACCGCCCTCGCCCTCCTAAAGATCGCGGGCTTCGACAAAGTGGAGTGGGAAGGCAGCGGAGCCACACTCAAAGACATTCACGGCAACGAGTACATAGACTGTCTCGGTGGTTACGGCACGTTCTCGCTAGGCCATGCAAACCCACGCGTGGTCGCCGCCGTGACCGAGCAGATGCAGCGCCTCCCGCTCTCTTCCAAGACATTTCTCAACAAGCCCCTCGCCGATCTCGCCGCGCTTCTGGCCGAAATTACCCCCGGCGACTTGCAGTACAGCTTTATCTGTAACTCCGGCGCGGAGGCTCTGGAGGGCGCGATAAAATTTGCCCGCATGGCCTCGGGCCGCACGAAGATTATCTCCGCCGAGGGTTCGTATCACGGTAAGACACTCGGAGCACTCTCGGCATCGGGTAGGGACAGCTACAAAACCCC
>NZ_JAYUPA010000745.1:0-10081 GCF_043760365.1 Armatimonas sp. | reverse complement strand
GCTCGATCAGCCGGGAGAGCCACGAGGGCCTCGCGATTGCCATGAACCGCATGGGCGGAATGAGCAACACGGGCGAGGGCGGCGAGGACCCGGCACGCTACACCGACGAGCGCCGCAGCAAGATCAAGCAGGTCGCTAGTGGCCGCTTCGGGGTGACCACGCACTACTTAGTGAACGCTGATGAGCTACAGATCAAGATGGCGCAGGGAGCAAAACCCGGCGAGGGCGGCCAGCTCATGGGGCATAAAGTGGACGAGTACATCGGCAGTATTCGCCGCTCGACCCCGGGCGTCACTTTAATCTCGCCACCGCCGCACCACGATATCTACTCTATTGAGGACCTGGCGCAGCTCATCTTTGATCTGAAGAACGTGAACCCGGCGGCGCGCATTTCGGTCAAATTAGTCGCTGAAGTGGGCGTCGGCACAGTTGCTGCCGGCGTGGCTAAAGCGCATGCGGATCATATTCTCATCTCGGGCTACGACGGTGGCACGGGCGCGTCGCCGCTGAGCTCGCTCAAGCACGCCGGAGTTCCCTGGGAGCTGGGCCTTGCCGAGACGCAGCAAGTGCTGGTGCGCAATGAGCTGCGGGGCCGCGTGCGTCTTCAGGCCGACGGTCAGCTCAAAACGGGCCGCGATGTCCTAGTCGCCGCGCTGCTGGGGGCCGAGGAATTTGGCTTCTCCACGATGCCTTTGGTGGCTCAGGGGTGCATCATGATGCGTGTCTGCCATCTTGGCACCTGCCCGGTTGGCATTGCGACGCAAGATCCCACGCTTCGGGCGAAGTTCTCCGGTAAGCCCGAGCACGTGATCAACTACTTCTTCTTTGTCGCTGAGGAAGTGCGCCAGCTCATGGCCGAGCTGGGCGTTCGCACCCTAGACGAGCTGATTGGGCGCACCGAGTACTTAGAGACCAGCGAGGCCGTGCGCTACTGGAAGGCGCGCGGCGTGGATCTCTCCACGATTCTGGTGGGAACACCGTTTGCAGGGGCAGGCGTGGCGACCCGAAAAGTGGAGGAGCAAGATCACGGGCTAACGGGCGCACTAGACTACAAGCTGATCGAGCAGGCGAAGGCCGCGCTGGAGGATGCGCGGCCAGTAAAGTTCACGATGCCGATCTTCAATCATAATCGCACGTGTGGAACTATGCTCTCGGGGGAAGTGGCCAAGCGCTACGGCGCGGCGGGCCTCCCGGACAATACGATCAAGATTGACTTTACCGGCTCGGCGGGGCAGAGCTTCGGGGCGTTTCTCGCGCCAGGAATGCAGCTCACGCTGGTCGGGGATGCCAACGACTACGTCGGCAAGGGAATGTCGGGGGGGCGGATTATCGTGCATCCACCTCAAGAAACGACGTTCGAGGCGTCCGAGAATATCATCGCGGGCAACACGCTGCTCTACGGGGCAACCGGTGGCGAGGCCTACTTGACCGGGGCTGTCGGCGAGCGCTTCTGTGTGCGCAACTCCGGTGCCGTGGCGGTAGTCGAGGGCGTGGGCGATCACTGCTGCGAGTACATGACCGGCGGCATCACCGTGGTTCTGGGCCGTACGGGCCGCAACTTTGCGGCGGGAATGTCCGGCGGGATCGCGTTTGTGTATGACCTCAAGGGCGGTTTCCCCAAGCGCATCAACCAGGACCTTGCCGCAGGCTGTGGGCCGGTGACGGGCCACGATGTCGCACTGATCCGAGAACTCTTCCCCACGAATCTGCCGTCCATTTTGCGTGAGGCGGTTTCCGGCGACGATGCGGGGGTGCTCCGGGAGCTTATCGAGGCACACGTGAAGTACACGGGCAGCAAGCGCGGCCAGGCGTTCTTGGACAACTGGGAAAACGAGCTACCCAAGTTTGTGAAAGTGATCTCGCCCGAGTATCAGCGCTTGCTCGCCAATCGCAAGGCCGCGCTTGACCTCAAGGCGCTCTCGGTAAATTAGGGGCGCAATCGGCTATAATCTGCCCATGAGAATGACTTTTCTTTTTTGCGCGGCTCTGGTCGCGCCCGCTCCGGTCTTTGCCCAGCAAGCCACGCCCGCGCCGCAAGCCACGCCGCAGAAGACTCCTACCCGTGCGGAGGCAATTGCCGCTGCCAATGACGCGGACACGAAGCGTATTGAGGCGCTGGTGAAGGGCGATATGGCCGCGCTCGAAGCGATCTTCACCAAGGACATGGTCTACACGCACTCCAACGGGAAAGTGGACACCAAAGAAACACTGCTGGAGTCTCTGAAGACGGGCGCGACCAAGTACCTCTCCCTGGTGCTTTCTGAGAAGAAGCACCAAGTGTATGGCAATACCGTGATTGTCACAGGGATTGCTGAGGTGAAAGTCAAGTCGGGTGAGAACGAGGTGGCGTTTAAGGCACGCTTCACCGAAGTCTGGACACGGCAAAAGGGCGAGTGGAAGTTTGCTCTCTGGCAGACGACGCGCCTCCCCGAGACGAAGTAGTCCGCCCCGCGCCGTCGCCCAATAGAATTAGGCGTCGAGGTGGCGTTCCGCCGCAAAGCCCGTTCCGGGCTGGGGATAGGGTAGCCCGGCACGGGCTTTGCGGCACGCAGTGCCACTTAGACGCCCCATTTCATGGGGCGGAGGACGAGCGGCCATCAGGAGAAAGTCATGCGTGTTTTATATATCGGTGGCACAGGGATTATCTCGTCGGCCTGTGTAGAGGAATCCGTGCGGCAGGGGCAGGAGGTCTTTCTGCTCAACCGGGGAAGCTCAAAGACGTATCTCCCGCCGCCGGGTGTGACAGTGATAACCGGGGATGTGAAGGGGGAGCAAGAGGGGGTTCGTGCTGCACTGGCAGCGCATGCGCCCTTTGATGCCATCACGGACTTCATTACGTTCACCCCTGAGGACTTGGAGGCACGGCTCGCGCTGTGTGAAGGACTGACCAGGCAGTTTGTTTTTATTAGCTCCGCCAGTTGCTACCAGAAGCCGCCAAAGTGTTATCTGATTACAGAAGAGATGCCTCTGGAGAACCCGCACTGGCAGTACTCCAGAGATAAAATAGCCTGTGAGCAGCTTCTCCGTAGCCAGAGCACGCTAAACTACACGATCATTCGGCCTTCACTAACCTACGGCCATGCGAACTTGCCGCTGGTCTTGAATAGCTGGGCGCATCCGTGGACAGTGGTGGAGCGTCTGCTCACGGGCAAGCCGGTGATCGTCCCGGGTGATGGCACGTCGCTGTGGACCAACACCTGGAACGGAGACTTTGCCAAGGGGTTTGTGGGCTTGCTGGGCCGCTCCGAGGTTTATGGCGAGGCGTTTCATATCACTAGTGATGAAGTGCTCTGCTGGAATCAGCTCTTTCAGACTGTGGCGGATGCGCTGGGTGTGACTCCCGATTTTGTCCATATACCGTCGGACTTTTGTATGAAGCTTTACCCGGACTGGGAGGGGACACTGATCGGAGACAAGGTCAACTCGGTGGTGCTGGACAATAGCAAGCTGAAGCGCTTCGTGCCGGGCTACAAAGCCGAGGTACTCTGGGCCGAGGGCGTGCGCCGCTCACTGGAGTGGTTCAAAGCAGACCCAACCCGGCAGAGCACGGATCCTGAGGTGGACGCACGGCAGGACGCGGTGATTGCGGCGTTTCGGCGGTAGAAAACCGACTGATGACTCGCTCCCATGAACGGGAGCGTCTTATTGTCCTCGTACCTCGGACACAAAGGCCGTTCCGGCCATCTGAATACCCATGGGCGGCACGCCCTTCGTGTCGGAGCCCGCGACGACAATAAGACGCCCCGGTTCATCGGGGCGGAAACTTAATCGCCCTTTTCGGAGCGCTTACGTAGCTTGAAGTTTAGTTCGCGCTTACGCATTCGGACGTTCTTGGGTGTGACTTCCATTAGCTCATCCGGGCCGATGTACTCTAAACTACGGTCTAGGTTCATGTCCGTGGGCGGAGTGAGACGCACCGAGATATCACTGTTAGACGCCCGCATGTTGGTCAGCGGCTTGAGCTTGGTGACGGACATCACCAGATCGCCCTCGCGCTGGTGACGGCCCACGATCATGCCCTCGTACACTTCGATGCCGGGGCCAATGAAGATCTCTCCGCGGATTTCCGCGTTGGTCAGTCCGAAGTTGGTGGTCATCCCAGACTCATTGGCGATCAGGCTGCCCTGTGAGCGGTGCGGAACCGGCCCGGCCCAGGGAAGATACCCCTCAAGAAGCGCGGACATGATTCCCGTGCCCCGGGTGAGGGTTAAGAAGCGTGAGCGGAAACCTAAGAGGCCACGGGTGGGAATCACAATCTCCAGGCGCGTGTCGCCTCGGTCGGACTGCTGCATGTTCATCAGCACCCCACGGCGCTCACCCAGTGCTTGGACAATTGCGCCAGAGTACTCCTCCTGGAGCGAGATGAAGACACGCTCAAAGGGCTCTAGCTTCTCGCCTTTCTCCCCGGTTCGCGTAATGACCTCGGGCATAGACACTTGCAGCTCGTAGCCCTCGCGGCGCATGGTCTCGATCAGCACCGCTAAGTGAAGCTCCCCGCGTCCAAACACAATAAAGCTATCCGGCGTCTCGCTCTCCTCAACCTTGAGGCTGACATTGGTCTCAAGCTCTTTGAAGAGGCGCTCACGCAGCTTGCGGCTGGTGGAGAACTGCCCCTCGCGGCCCGCGAGCGGCGATGTATTCACCCCAAAGGTCATCTTGAGTGTTGGCTCGTCCACGGTGGGCGGCGGGATCTGCTGGGGATTGTCGCCTGAGGCAATTGTCTCCCCAATCGTGATCTCCGGCAGGCCCGTGATGGCGATAATATCCCCCGCAAAGGCCGCTTCCACCGGGATGCGCTTCATGCCCTCGTAGACAAAGACACTCTGGAGCTTGGTGGTGTAGCGTGAGCCATCGCGCCGGAAAACCGTCACGGGCTGGTTGGGGCGCAGTGTTCCTGCAAACAGTTTCCCGATTCCCAGACGGCCCAGATACGGATCGCCATCAATGGTGGAGATCATCGCCTGCGTGGGATCGTCTTTGGTACCGAGAACCCGAGGCTCGGGAACGGTGGCCAGAACCGTGTCGAAGAGTGGCTGGAGGTCTACCGCATCGGCGTAGTCCTCGTTGAGCGACGAGCGGCCATCGAGTGCGGTGGCATAGACCACCGGGAAGTCTAATTGCTCGTCGGTAGCACCCAGCGCATGGAACAGATCGAAGGTCTCGTTGACCACCCAGTCCGGGCGGGCATCGGGGCGGTCCATCTTATTGATCACCACAATGGCTTTATGCCCGGCGGCGAGCGCCTTCTCTAAAACAAAGCGGGTCTGTGGCATCGGGCCGTCTACAGCGTCTACCAAAAGCAGGACGCCATCCACGACCAGCAGCACGCGCTCGACTTCTCCGCCAAAGTCCGCGTGACCGGGCGTGTCTACCACATTGATCTTGTGGCCCTTGTAGACCAGCGCGGTGTGCTTGGAGACAATGGTGATGCCGCGCTCACGCTCCTGGTCCATGCGGTCCATCACCCGCTCGGCGACTTCCTGGTTCTCGCGGAAGACTCCGCCCTGCTTGAGCATCCCGTCAAGGAGGGTCGTCTTTCCGTGGTCAACGTGGGCGATGATGGCAATATTTCTAAGCATAGTAAACAACCTGACATGAAAATACCCCCGCAGGCGCAAGCCGTAGCGCGGAGGCAACTTTGTATTATACCATGGCAGGAGCGGAGCGCACCTTTGCCGAATCAAGGAGCATGAAAGTAATTTATGTGGAGACCCCGGATGGCACCGTCTCCGTGCGTGATGTTCAAGAGCCGCCGCTGCTAACGGACTACGACTGCCGAGTCGCGATTGTGTACGGGACGATCTGCGCGGGCACCGACGGGCACATTCTGCACGACCGACTGCCCTGGGACATGCCCTATCCCCTGGTGCTCGGGCACGAGAGTGTCGGGCGCGTGGTGGAGCGCGGCCCCAAAGTGCGGCACCTGAAAGTGGGCGATCTGGTCGCACGCGTGGGAACCGCTTCCGCCGCCGACGGAAGCTGGAATATCGGCTGGGGGGGCTTTGCGGAGTTTGGGTTCTGTCGGGACTGGCGTGCGATGCAGGAAGATGGCGTGGAGAAGTCGGAGTGGGACGATTACCGCATCCATCAAGTCATTCCGGGCGACATTCCCGCCGAGGCCGGGCCGCTCTTTATCACCCTCCGCGAGACCCTGAGCTACACCCAGCGCCTGAGGATCGGGGAAGGAACGACGCTCCTTATTGTGGGCTCCGGCGGCAATGCTCTGGCGTTTGTGGCCCATGCAAGATGCCTCGGCGCGGAGCAGATTGTCGTGATTGGGAGCGCTGCACGCGAAGCTGTCTTCCGCGAGGCGGGCGCGACAGGCTACGTCAACTACAAGGCGCTGGGGCAGATCACTCAGAAATTTAATCGCGTGATTGACACCGTGGGTAAGGAATCCTCCAGCGATGATATTCTGCCGTTTCTGGCCGACGGCGCGATCCTGGGGATCTACGGCCTCGATGACTGGGAGAAACTCATTCTCCGTCCGGCACGCACCACGGCGACTTTTACGATCTACCAAGGCGGCTACGACGAGCCCGAGACCCATGATCAAGTGGTGGAGGGGTTTCGTGCGGGAGCCTACAAGCGCGAGTGGTGGACCGGGGAGCCTCTCTTTACACTGAACACTTTCACCAACGCGCTGGCCGCTATCGAGCGTCGGGAGCTGATCAAGCCGCTGATCCGGGTGCACATCGCCGGAGGCACTTAGTGCCTCCGGCAATATCCGGCAATAATGGGCTTTTGTGGCTACTGAACCGTGACGAACTCCGTGTAGCGGAAGTCGTAGGAGTCGGTGGTGGCGTTGTAGTCCGCACGGAACTTCGTGGGGTAGAGCGTGGGAGCCGCCAGCCCGAAGCTTGTGGGTTTGGGAACGGGTAGAGTGAAGGACTCCTTGGAGAGCATCAGCTCCTGCGTTACCATCGGTTCCACAAACACTACTTTTCCATTGAAGTAGCCCTGGATCATCGTCTTGATGAACTTGCGCTCGCCGTTTAGGGCGGTGGCGTCCTCTGCTGTGATCGCGTGCGTTCCCATCTGCGGCACGGCACCCGGCTCCATGATGTAGCCTGCCGGGAGCACCACGGAGCTCGCCTGAGAGGCCGGGTCTACCGGGCCGTAGGTGCGGATCGTGGCGTCGGGGACATTGTAGAAGTGGACATCGAAGTGCGGGGTGGTGTAGTACGCGCCCGGATGCCCATTAGGATTCGCATGGAGCGCCAGGGTATTGAAGAACGTCTTCTGACGAACCATCTCCGGGTACTTCAGTGATGCCACGGCACCCAGAGGGCCATCGCCCGGGGGAGTTGTCGCTAAGTTCCTGACGAGAGTCATCGGGATGGTCGCGCCGACCTCGGAGATCTCTCCACTGCTGTCTACCATCGCCCAGGTCTCTACCTTGCCCGTTCCAAAGGCGCGGCTCTCACCGACCATACGACTGGCATTCAAGCTGGTACCGCCGCAGCCCGCAAGAGAGAGGGCCGCAAGCGCAGTAAGCGAAATATTTGTTCTTGTCATCCTAGATAGTTCCTTTTTAGCTAGTGGCATCTCTGCCATTCGTTATTATAGTACCCAAGCTACAGAGCGATAAACCCTATCGGTCCTTGGTGACTTTGCGGTAAAATACCTCCATGAGTAATCAGAAAAGTCGCGCTTGCCATCGGTTTCAGCGCGCCGTCTCGCGCCGTGAGCTGCTCCAGACCAGTGCCTCGGGTTTTGGGATGCTCGCGCTTGCTGGGCTTCTCGCCGACGAAGCCCGTGCGGAGAACCCGCTCGCGGTCAAAAAACCGCACTTTGCGCCTAAAGCCAAGCGGGTGATTTTTCTCTTCATGCACGGTGGCCCCAGCCAGGTGGATACGTTTGATCCTAAGCCGCTGCTCACCCGCGACTCGGGCAAGCCCTACGCCGGTCAGCGTCCGCGCGTGGTCTTCGCCCAGACCGGCAACTTACTCGGCTCACCGTGGAAGTTCAACCACTACGGCAAGTGCGGCACCGAGGTCAGTGATCTGTTTCCGGAAGTGGGCAAGTGCGTGGACGAGATGTGCGTGATTCGCTCGCTGCACGGTAGCAACCCGGCGCACGGCGGGGCACTGCTCAAAGTCCACACCGGCACCGATGTCGGGATTCGCCCGTCTATGGGCTCCTGGGCGGTCTATGGCCTAGGCACGGAGAACCAAAACCTGCCAGGCTACGTCACGATCTGCCCGACTTTGGGGCACGGTGGCGTCCAGAACTGGAGCTCCGCGTTTCTGCCCCCGTGGACCCAGGGCACCCCGATTGGTAATGCGTCGGTGAAGGCCAAAGAGGCCAAGCTCGCCCATCTTGGCAACGCGGATGCCACGGCGGCGCTTCAGCGGCTTCAGCTCGACAATCTCCATGACTTAGACTCCGAGCAGCTAGGCCACTGGGGCGTGGACCCGGTTCTCGAAGGCCGCATCCAGAGCTTCGAGCTGGCGTTTCGCATGCAGGTGGAAGCGCCCAAGTTGATGGACATCTCTAAAGAGACGCAAGCAACTCTGGATCTCTACGGCATTGACAAAGACCCCACGGACAACTTCGGGCGGCAGTGTTTACTCGCGCGGCGCTTCTGCGAGGCGGGCGTCCGGTTTGTCCAAGTGACGCACTCGTATAAATGGGATCAGCATGGTGATTTAAAGAACGGTCACACGAAAAACGCCGCCGAAGTAGACAAGCCGATTGCCGGTCTGCTCCGCGATCTGAAGCAGCGCGGTTTGCTCGAAGACACACTGGTGCTCTGGGGCGGTGAGTTTGGGCGCACTCCCACGGCGCAGGGCGGCGATGGGCGAGACCATAACCCGCACGGCTTCACGATGTGGATGGCGGGCGGCGGCGTCAATCCCGGCACGACCTACGGCTCCACCGACGACTACGGCTGGTTTGCCGAGGGCGACAAGTGCCACATCCATGACCTGCACGCCACGATGCTGCATCTGCTGGGCATTGACCACACCAAGCTCACCTACCGCTATGCCGGGCGCGACTATCGCCTCACGGATGTTGAAGGCGTCGTGGCCGCCAAAGTCCTCAAAGACCCCAGCTCACTGAAGTTTGTAGTGTAGACAAAAAAATGAATGGTGTTCTTACTCCAACTCCCACCCACCGCAAGCGCTGGACGCGCGAGGACTGCGCATTTTTGGAGCGCTCTGGCCTCTTGACGGGTAAGTGGGAGCTTCTTGATGGAGAGATTGTTGTCAAGATGCCGCAGAACTACCCACATGCCAACGCCGTGAGCTTTTTGCTTGCCTATTGCCTCTCTCTGGTAGGGCCTGCGCGAGTCCGCACGCAGGCAACGATGGAAATCCATGAAGCCGATCAGAGTCTTAATCGCCCGGAACCTGATGTTGTGATTCTGCGCGAGCCTGTGCGGCGCATTCCCTTGGCAAGTGATGTGCTTCTCGTTGCCGAGGTTTCCGATAGCACACAAGCCGATGATTTCGGGCACAAGGCCATGCTCTACGCCCGTGCAGGAATCCCCGAGTACTGGGTGCTCGATGTCGCTCGTGAGCTTCTGGTCATCTTCCGCCAGCCTGAGGACAGTGAGTACACCCAGCGCATTGAACATCACGTCTCCGACAGCGCCACGCCGCTCTTCACGGATCAAGCGGTGCTTGTCTCAACTCTTCTTCCCTAAAAAGTGAAGTGATGCCGGAACACTACGAGCGCCGCGAAGACCTCAAAGACGAGGCTACGGGCGCGTTGGAGGACGGCGATTTGACGTTAGCACGCCAGCTTGCCCAGGAGTGGCTGGCGGCGGACTCCGACCCGACTGCTTGGCACTACGGCAATACGATACACAATGCGAATCAGCTCCTGGGACTGATTTCTGTGCGTGAGGGCGATTTGGATTCCGCGAAGCGCTACTTGCTCGCGGCAGGAAACACGCCTGGCTCGCCGCAGCTTGACTCCTTCGGGCCGCAGATGCACCTCGCCCAAACTCTGCTGAGCCGGGGCGAGCGTGACATCGTGCTGGAGTATTTGGAGCTTGTCACCCGGTTCTGGGGGATGCACAAACCTACAAGTAATCTCCTTTTCGTACTCCTGTTTCGCTACAATCTCGCCC
>NZ_JAYUPA010000744.1:0-3514 GCF_043760365.1 Armatimonas sp. | reverse complement strand
TGGGGGTGAAGACAAAGACTTGGTCAGCAAACAGATCGCTGCTCGCACGAGAGAGAAACTCGCCAGGATTAGCCTCGGCCTGGTGGGCATCGAAGAGCTGGGCGCGCAAGAAGGCCATCTTCCGCTCAAAGGCATCCAGTCCCGCCCGCGCTTCCTCCCCGCGCTCTTTGTAGGCCCAGTGTGCCGCCACCCCAAACTCAGCGGTCTTGTGCATCTCCCAGGTACGAATCTGCACCTCCAGCGGCTCGCCCCGAGGCCCATAGACCTTCGTGTGCAGGCTCTGGTAGAGATTGGCCTTGCGCTTGGCGATGTAGTCATCAAACTTGCCAGGAATAGGCAGGTAGGTCTCGTGAATAACGCCCAGCGCCCCGTAGCACTCCGGGATGGTTGGGGTAATGACACGCAGCGCAATGAGATCGTAGATATCGGTCAGCTCCAGCCCCTGCTTGATCATCTTGTTGTAGATGCTCCAGAGGTGCTTGGGCCGTCCCTGAATATCGGGGGTCAGCCCCGCCCGTTCAAACCCCTCACGTAGCTTCTGGATCGCCTCGCGGATATCGTCCTCGCGCTCCACGCGGGTGCGAGCGATGCGCTCACTCAGCTCTTTGTACTCCGTGGGATAGATATACTTGAAGGCCAGATCTTCGAGCTGCCACTTCACCTGCCAGATTCCCAGCCGGTGGGCCAGTGGCGCGAAGATCTGCATCGTCTCCTCAGCCACCCGCTGCTGACGCTCAGGACTCAGCCCTTGAAGCGTGCGCATGTTGTGCAGGCGATCCGCGAGCTTAATGACCATGACCCGGAAATCGCGCGCCGTGGCCAGAAGAATCTTGCGGAGGTTCTCCGCCGACGAGTGCGTTTCCAGGCGCTTGCGGCGACGTGGGTCCATTTTTCCGGTTTCCGCTTCTTTGGCCGCCGCTTCTTTGGCCGCCGCCGCCATCTCCGGTGCGAGTCGCTCGAAGTCGGCCAGCTTGAGCTTGGTCACACCATCCACAAGCTGGGCAATCTCCTCCGAGAAGTGCTCTTTAATCTCATCGTGCGTAACACCGCAGTCCTCAACCACGTCATGGAGAAAGCCCGCTGAGATACTGGCCTCATCCATCTCCAGCTCCGCAAGAATCTGTGCCACAGCGACGGGGTGAATAATATAGGGCTCGCCGCTCTTACGAAACTGCCCCGTGTGTTTCAGAGTGGCGAAGTCATAGGCACGACGAAGCAAAACCACATCCGCATGAGGATTATGGCGCTGCACACGCTCAAGAATGGTCTCCAGACTCGCCAACATCGTTAAGGGCTAGTATACGCCTATCTACTAAATCTTGCTTCGCTAAGAAGCAAAAAATCTATCAAGAGATGCTCACAGCACGTTTCCCTTGAAGATAAATATTTTTTATTTTTTTTGTCCTTATTTCCCTGTAAATTTAGCGGCGATAATTTTTCCCTGGTATAACTTTAGTATTACCTGTCAAGGAATAGAGAAAATCTTCACGGACAGAATAGAAATGAGAAAAAACATGGGACGACGACCAAAAGTATTGACAGAAGGGGCTGAAGTGGCCCCAGTCACACCCGTAGTGCGCCGCCGACGGCGTTCGGTAGTAGATCATGGAGCACAAGGACAGATTCTTGTTGACTCTCTCCTCAAATCACGTGGTACGCAGGGTGCAACGCAGAGTGAAGCACTTGCCGTCGTGCTCTGGGCACGTGGGATTCACGAGGAAGCAGCGGAGCTGAAAGCACTCTCCACCCGTGTGCGCCGCGCCAAGACCGAGAACGCCGCCGAGCGCCAGGTGGCACTGCTGCTGAACCAGTCGCTTCTGGACGGTGTGCTCTCAGGAGCACTGGCCGTGGATGTCAACGAGTCCGGAGCAATTACTTTTAGCCAGGCATAAAAGCTCAAAAAAGCCTCCCTCGCGACTGCCAGGGAGGCTTTTTGTTTTTTTAGATGCGCAGCCGAATCACGTTCCATGAGGCGGCGGGAAGAGTCGCACTTAGCGTCTCGCCGGTCACGATAGCGCCCGTTGCGGCTTGTGGGACGACGTTATCAGGATCAGTCTCGGTATTAACGGCTTTCAGATTGGCGTGGTGCATCGTGGTCCACTCAATCACCTCGGCCTTGCCAAAGCCACGGAGTGTGGTGGTTAGCTCCAGCGGCTCTGTAAGATTACGATTGATCGCAAAGATCGTCAGCTCGTCGCCGGACTCGCTCACCACGGCTGTCGTCGCGAGATACGGCGCTTTATCGCGGGTTTTACAGTCGTAGGTGGGTGAGCTAACCGCGCAGCGCAGCGCCGTGCCCCGTCCGTACTGCGAGCACTGCTGCAACGGATAGAAGATCGTCTGACGCCACGCACCACCACCGGGCCGGGTCATGATCGGGGCAATCACGTTCACCACCTGCGCGATACAGCCGATCTTGAGCCGATCCGCGTACTGGAGCATCGCCAGCAGCATTCCCCCAATGACCAGCACGTCCTCCATGTTGTAGATGTCTTCAAGCTGGGGCCGGACATCGTCCCAGCGTGCCCCCAGCTGCCCCCAGTCGCCGCTGTGGTACCAGACATTCCACTCATCGAAGCTGAGATTGACGGTTTTTTTGCTTTTCTTAGACGCCTTCACCGCATCGCAGAGTGCAATTGCCTCCGCGATAAAGTCGCCCATGTTCTCGGTCTCGGCCAGAAACGCAGGAGTGTCGTTGGCTCTATTGTTGTAGTAGGTGTGCAGCGACAGATAGTCCACGTTTTCATAGCTCGCCGTGAGCGACTCCCACTCCCACTTGCCAAAGCTCGCCATGCCCCGTCCTGAGGAGCCACAGAGAATCGTCTCGATGCTACCGTCCACCCACTTCATGAGCTTTGCTGACTCATTGGCAACCCGCCCGTACTCGTAGGCCGTGCGTGCGCCCATCTGCCAGGGGCCGTCCATCTCGTTGCCCAGACACCAGACCTTGATTCCGTACGGATCGGCGGCTCCATGGCTTTTTCGCAAGTCCGAAAGCTGCGTGCCGCCGGGATGATTGCAGTACTCCACCAAGCGCCGGGCATCGTCGGCACCACGGGTCCCAAGATTGACCGCCATCATCGCCTCGGTGCCCACTTTTTTGCACCAACTCATGAACTCGTTGGTTCCAAACTCGTTGGTCTCGGTGATTCCCCAGGCCAGCTCCAGCCGCCGGGGTCGCTCCGCACGTGGCCCGACACCGTCTTCCCAGTTGTAGCCACTCACAAAGTTGCCGCCGGGGTAGCGGATAATCGGCATGGAGAGTTCTTTAACCAGCGAGATCACGTCCTCACGAAAGCCCTCTTCATCAGCGGTCGGGTGACCGGGCTCATAGATGCCGGTGTAGATGTGACGACCCAGGTGCTCGGCGAAACCGCCGTAGACGCGTGGGTCAATATCAGAGAGGACAAAGTCCTTGTCCAGAGTCAGCGTTGCGTTCATAAAGACAGTTTACAAAATATAAACCAGCTTCGCCATGCCAGGACGGAAATCGCGTGGATGGTGAACGTGGGGC
>NZ_JAYUPA010000743.1:0-3525 GCF_043760365.1 Armatimonas sp. | reverse complement strand
CGCTCTGGCTTTTGGGAAACACCCGGCCTGAGGTCTGTGTCGCGCTGGAGATCGGGCCGCTTGCGCCGGACAACGCCGTGCAGCTCACGGCAACCCCCACGTGCTGGGTCACCGATGGCTTCGCCCCCACGAGCCCGAGCGACATCGCTCTTGTGCTCAAAGCGGCACGGACAGCAAAGACCGGGCTCCAGCTTCAAGCGCTCTCCCGAGGTGGCTCCGATGCGAGCTGCGCCGCCGCGCAGGGGCTTTGCGCCCGGCCCATCACGCTCGCCTTCCCGTGTGAGAACACGCACGGCTTTGAGCTCATGCACAAAGAGGCGATAGACAACCTCGCGGCCCTGACGGTGGAGGTGCTGCGGCTACTCTAACGAGGCTTTCTTCCCAGAGGAGCCTAAGAGCAGCGCCAGAGAAGCGAGTGCGGCGGCGACGGCAACTCCCATCAGCGGCCCGTAGCCGACGATTCCCACCGCAATGCCGCCTAGCCAAGGTGCGATCATTCGAGGAACGGCCCGCACGATATTATAGAGTGCGGAGTAGAGGGGAATACGCGACGAGTGCCCTGCCAGTTCCATCATCAGATTGCTCGCCGCCAGATCCACTCCCGCTGTCGCCAGTGCCCAGAGCACAAAGACGGCAGCAAACATACTTCCCGTGGGGGCGATTAGCGTGAACGCGAAGCCTGCCGCCGCCGCGATACACGCCAGCGCGACCATCGGAAGGTTGCCCCAGCGATCCGCCAGCCACCCGATCAAGAGCGCGGCCATGGATCCCGCAAAGATACTCACCGCCGTGTAGAGCGCCAGGTCGGCGTGGGCATCCCCAAAGCGCCGGGCCGCAAAGAGCGCCAGAAACGGGGCCGCGACCTGGGTCAGCGCGAACACGACCTGCGAGTAGCCCAGTCGGCGAAACCGGGCATCGCCGCGCCATGCAGTCAGCAGCTCCGCTCTACCGACCTTCTTGCCCGCTTCATCCGCGTGCACTGTGCCGTCCGGCTCGCGTAAAAAGAGAAAAGGGATAACCGTGACCGTCAGAATCACAAAGCCAATGCCGAACCCCAGCCCATAGCCGTCCGGGAAGCCGCGCCCTAGCACCACATGGCGCAGGAGCCACTCCGTCGCCAGCGTACAGACACCCGCAATGCCGCCCGCGATCCCAAAGAGTCGCCCGCGCCAGTGCACCGGAATCGTCTTGCCAATCGCCGTCCAGTACGCCGGAATGTTAAAGCCCATCGCCAGCGAGTGCCCGCCAAATCCAATAAAAGTCGCCCAGATCAGCCAGTCCGGATGGGTCTTCCCCCAGAGTGGCGCGAGAAAGGCAAGGGGCAACAGAAACAAACGCTCGATTAGAGCCACCCAGAAGAGCCATAATCGCACGTGCTTCAGGCGCTGGAGAATCCCCACGGTGAGCAGGCCCGGCCCTAAAATTAGCAGGCTAGAGAGGCCCGTGAGTGCGCCCAGTGTCGCAGGCGATGCCCCGCACCGATCCAGGAACGCCGGGAGAATGGTCTGTGTGGAAAAAAATGCAATCCCCAACGGAAAGCCGACGGCATCCGCAAGGCAGATCAGGAAATTAATTTTTTTATCGCGTTGGGTCATGACAGCTCACGAGCGGAGCGGAGGATTCCCTGAGCCGCGCCCCGAATAATAGCACGAATGGGAGGCAAAAACAATGGCATTTAGTGGCAAGGCGGCAGTTCTAACCGAAGCGGGCAAGGACGTCGAGCTCATTGATATCTCGGTGGCGGATCCCGCACCCGACGACGTGGTGATCGAAGTGGTGGCGAGCGGGGTCTGTCACACGGATCTTACCATCAAGATGCAGCAAGGGGCGGGCATGAAGTTCCCGATCATCTTAGGCCACGAGGGCGCGGGCATTGTGAAGGCGGTGGGGAGCAATGTGACGCACCTGAAGCCGGGCGACCCCGTGGTGATCGCGTATCGTGCGCCGTGCGGCAACTGCCCCGCGTGTCGGCGCGGCGATCCTCGGCACTGCTACATGGCACTCCGTCCGACCACACCCATCATCCGTGTGGGCGATGACGCGCGGTGCTCACAGGTGCTGCGCTGCGGGACGTTCTCAACAACCACCGTGGTCAATGCAAAAGCGGCGATCAAGATGCCAGAGAACATGCCGCTGGACAAAGCCTGCCTGCTGGCGTGCGGCGTGATTACCGGCGTCGGGGCCACCATGAACACCACAACGGTATGGCCCGGCGCGAGTGTCGCCGTGGTGGGCTGTGGCGGCGTTGGGCTCTCGGTCATTCAGGGTGCGAAGATCCAGGGCGCAAAGCAGATCATCGGCGTAGATGTCAACCCGACTAAGCTCCAGTGGGCCAAAGACTTCGGCGCGACGCATATTGTGAATGCGCTAGACGGTGACCCGGTGGCCGCTGTGCGAAATTTAGTGGCCGACGACTGGCCGGGCTACGAGGGCGGCGTGGACTTTGCGTTTGAGGCGACGGGCCTGATGCAGTGTATTGAGCAGGCCGTGCGCATGGTGAACTACAACGGCACGGCGGTTAATATTGGCTTCCCGGGAAAAGACGCCGAAGTCACGCTCAATGTCGGAAACATAGATACCGGCGTCTACTGGAACAAAGTCAACCTGAAAGTCTGCCACTGTGGCGATGCGCTCCCTAGCCATGACTTTCCCTTGCTCGCCCAGCTCTATCTGGAAGGTCGCCTGAACTTAGACGCCATGGTAACGGGCTACGTCAAGCTAGACGAGGTCGAGCACGCGTTTCATACCATGGAGACCGGCAACGTGATCCGGAGCGTAATCCGGCTGTAGGTCTCCCGAACCCATCCCCCTGGCCCCCTTCCCTCAGGGCAGGGAAGGGGGAGAGGGAAAGAGGGAGGTTGGAGGGGGTTTTCTAGCGTGAGACGCTGGGGAGGTTGGCCAGCAGCGGGTGGCCTTTGGGCAGGCGTGCCTGCGCCGTCTTGCGGTACTGCTTCATCTGGGCATCGAGCACCTTGAGCTGCTCGTTGCGCTGCGCACGGGCTGCACTCGCTGCCGCTTTGCCCGTGGCATAGGCACTATACGCGCTCTGAAGTGCTGTAAAGCCGCTCTGTAAGCCTACCAGAGTCGTCCCCTCAGCCAGGGTCAGGGGCTTTTGAAGGGTCACGGCGCTATCCGCTTCGAGCTGCTCCCACAGACTCAGCGTGTCCTGAAGCGCCTTCACCACCACCCCCTGCGAGGAGGTCTTCGGAGGGGTCTTTGCCAGGGCGCTGGCGTAGCGCGAGCCGGGGAGGAGCCCGCTCACCGTAGCCTTGAACTGTGCCAGTCGGGGCACCAAGTCCCCCTTGAGCCGCAAGCAGTCCGCCGTGCTGGTCTGCGCTCGGTTGTCGCCGCTCTCGACCGCCTGATAGAGCGCGGTGAGAGTCGCCTTCGCCTCCACAAACCCCGCCCTTGTGGCTCCATCGGGCAGTACCAGGGGGGCACTCCCCAACGCACCATCTACCGCTGCCCAGTGCGCAATAAAAGTGTCTATAAGTTTGTGATAGGTTTTCAAATCGTTACTGATTG
>NZ_JAYUPA010000742.1:0-3531 GCF_043760365.1 Armatimonas sp. | reverse complement strand
CCACATCTAGAATCTGCTTCTGAAAGAGCGGCATCGGGATCGCGGAGAGTGTCACCACGAACATCAGGATCACAGACAGACCAACCCTAACACGGTAAGGATGCAGATAGTGCAGCAGGCGCTTGAAGTTCTCCACGAGGGTATTCTACCAGCCTCGTCGTGCTCCATTTCCCGCAACTTCTCGTTTCTAGGGAGTCTGTCGGATTTTCAAAAGACTACGCAAAGCACTTCGTCCAAAAAAATACGCCATGCCCAGATGAAACAAGACCACAAACACCGCGAGAGGAGGAAACGCTTTCAAGGGCCGTATCAGGAAAACCCCCAGCGCTAAAAAAGCCAGGCTTGAGAGTGCATCCAAATACCAGCGCCGAGGCAAGACTTTTTGTAGTGACGACGACATGCTATACTGTACCCGTCTGTGGAACATTTCTCATGTCTCAGGCACTCAAAATACAGGTGTGACCCTGTTGGGTTACATCACTAACTCTAAGAAACAGGGAGCCAACAATGCTTCGTAATCGTGTACTTTCGTCTTTGATCGCGCTGGGCGCAGTAAGCCTCTTCTCCCTCTCGGCGTTTGCCCAGGGTACCAAACCCGGTGAGACTAAGCCAGGGGAAAAAGGCGCAAAAGTCGCCCCACAGCGTGATGCAAAAGGACGGTTTATCAAGGCGGACGCAAAAAAAGAAGAACCCAAGAAGCCAGGAGCCGCTCGCGATGCCAAGGGACGGTTTGTGAAAGCCAGTGGCGAAAAAATGGCAACCGCAGGCGCACCCAAGATGGCAGCGGGTTCGAAGATGACAGGTGCGCCTAAGATGGCAACAGCAGGCAAGCCCGTCTGGAACGCCAAAATCAATCGCTGGCAAGGCCCCGACGGCAAGTTGATGAAGGAAGCGGATGCCCTCAAGGCAGGCGGTAAAAAGTAGGTAAGCGGCCAGAGCGAGGCAGCAAGGCCGGGGCTGTTTGCCCCGGCCTATTTCTTTTTGACCCGCTTCTCCACCGCCCCTTTTAGCTCTTTGAGCCACGACTTAAAGCCGTACTTGCGCATCTCCACCCAGGTCTGATCAAAACCCCAGCCCTGCTGTGTGACACGCCAGATACCCACCATCGCTCCCGTGCGGTCGGCTCCGTGCTGGCAGTGCACAAATACAGGCTCCGTCGCCGATTTGGCGAGTAGTCCGAGAAACTCCTTGACCTGCTTTTCGGTGGGTGCCTCCGCCCCCATCGGGATACGCACACGCTTCAGCCCAAGCGCCTTAGTGGCGGCTTCTTCCTCTGCTTGCCCTTTTTTCTCGATGCGCAGATCAATAACCGTGCGCACGCCTTTTGCCTTGAGCTGCTTAAAACCCTCGTTCGTGGGGGCGGCACCTCGCCAGATGCCGGGAGCAACAGCCGCAAAATTGGGGAGATCTTTCTTGTCTTGCATACCTTAGATTCCATCTTCGAGATGCGCTATATCGTTGAGGCGGAGCAGCTTACTGTCCTGCGGCGCATAGGTCACAACCGAAAGGCTCGTGTTCGCGAGGGTAAAGTGCCGCATTCCCTCGGGGCCGTGCCCTGCCGCATGAGCGAGGAGCGCTCGCAGCGCACCACCATGCCCCACGATCAGCACGACTCCCTCAAGCGGCTCAATCACTGCCCGCATGCGCTCCCAGACACTCTCTAGGGATTCCGCATCCGGGGCTCGCTCACGGCTACCAGGGGCATGACCGACCTCCGTGCTTGTCCTGCCTTCCCACGAGCCAAAACCACGCTCCCGAAGCCGAATGTCGGTCTCCAGCAGCGGTGCCACATTTAAGAGCTGAGCAGTCTCGATGGCGCGGGAAAGATCAGAGACAAGGACACGTGCCGGTCGGGGAAGCGTCCCCTGCTCCCAGAGCCGGGCAAGGCGTGTCCCCAGTCGGCGTGCTTGCACACGGCCTGTCTCATTGAGCGGGACATCACACTGCCCCTGCCAGCGCTGCTCCGCATTCCAGTCGGTCTCGCCGTGACGAACCAGCAGAAGTGTGCAGGTGCTCACTTGGTCGAACGAGGCGCGGAGCCATCCTCAGGCGGCGGCGGTGCGGAGCCATCCGAGGACGGCATGGGCGTCGGCAGTCCGGGGATGTCTTTAATCTCCGGGTAGAGCTGCCGATAGCCCGTGACCATCACCGTCCGCTTCGTCTTATTATCATGCACAAAGAACGTGGGGGTCTCGTTGACCCCGAAGCTAATCCCCGTGTCGCGGTCGGACTGTACTAATTTTGACAGTGCCGCATCGTTTTTCTCTTTTTTGTAGCGCTCCATGTCAAGCTTAGCTTCAACAGCGGCCTTTTCAATGAAGGCCGTATCTACGAGCTCGTCCTTACCCTTCATCAACGCCTCATAGGACTCCCAGAATTTCTCTGGTGCCTGACGACCTGCCACCTCGGACATCACCGCGGCAGGCATGGCAAAGGGATGAGGACGCTCCAACGGGAAGTGCCGGAAACCAAAGCGAACCTGAGGAAATTTCGTCCCAAGGTCTTTGATGGCCGTCTCGTAGGCAAAGCGACATGAGGGGCACTGAAAATCGGCAAACTCGATCACGGTGAAGCGTGCATCAGCAGGCCCCTTAAAATGACGTGTCCCCTTCGCAAGCTCCGCAAACCGTGCCTCCGTAAGCGGCGCGGGTGTCGGGGGTGGCTTAGGTGGATCGAGCGTGGGGTCTCGGGTCAATGTCAGAAAACCCGCCCCGAGAGCGACAATCGCCCCCATCACAACTAATAATTTCGTCTCAGATTTCATGATTTCTTTGGCGTCCCACCGATCAATGGCCGGAGCCAGTCGGTCAAGTGAAGTAAAAAGATTCCCGCAATAATCCCCTGGCTTGTCATGCACCACTTGCAGATAGCGTCAAGCACATAAATCTCAATATAGGTAAGCCAGAGGGCGAATCCCAGTGCCCCGGCTGCAAGCGCCAGCCCGAGAGTGAGAAGCTGCCGACTCCGTTTTGCATCCTCAAACACCGTCCTCAAAAACGCGAGACCCGCAAGACCAAGATAGCCAAAGGTTCCCCACATTGCCACAGGGGGGCCGTACCCCACGGGAAAGCGTGAGTACTTGCTCAGCGCAACTTGGGTGCACTCAGAGAGTTTGGTCATGTGGATGCCACAGGGGATGTCCTGCGGATGCGAGTGCATATTCCACATGTACGCGGCAACGACGAGGCCAAATATTGAGAGAATAAAAGCAAATCGGTTTAGCACCATCGAGAGAATCTCCTGGAATAATCCGGGCTATTGTACCCGGTAAACCCACCTGGCCACTTGCACAGCGTGTGCCGGGGTGGGTTTGGCGTGTCTCTACTGCTTGCTCTTGTAGAGTACCAGGCGCTCTTCCATCTCTTTCTTGATCTCCGCCGGGGTTTCTGCGGGCAGCTTGGTCATCGCCTTCTCTTGCAGCGTGAGTGCCTCTTTGAGGTTGCCCGCCTTGTAGTGGATAAACGCCAGCGTGTCCAGGATCATGCCGTCCTCACCCTTAGTGAGGTCAACAGCCTTCTGCGCCAGAGGCAG
>NZ_JAYUPA010000741.1:0-3533 GCF_043760365.1 Armatimonas sp. | reverse complement strand
AGGAGGCGATTCAGAGCCTCAGGGACCCACCCTGCCTGCTCCTCATTACTCGCTCCCCCAGCGCGTGGCGTGGCGGGAGTGGGGGCAAGTCGGGAGGGCGACGCGGGGACTGGCTCAGGCACTTTGCGGCGGCGCTCCCGCTCCAGCTTGGCGGCGACAGCTTCCCGTGCCAGGCGTTCCGAGTTTCGCTCGGCCAGCGTCGCATCGCGCTCTTTCTCTAGCTGTGCCAGTTGGACAGCTTGCTGCGCTAGTTGCGTGTCTTTTTCTTTCAGTGCTGCCCGCTGCTCTTTGAGTTTTAAGTGGAGCTTGGCGCTTGTCTCTTTTGGAGGGGAAGGAACCAGAACGACAGGCTCGGGAATCGCAAGTGCGATTGCGGCAGGTTCGAGCCCCTCAAGGGCCTCGGCGAGCTTTGGGTTCTTCGGCAGAGCCTCGGCGAGGCGCTTCAAGACGATGGGATTCTTGAGCGTCTCCACGCCCGGACGAAACCCCGTGCTAATCTTAGCCGTGACATCGGGCTCGTTCTTGAGCAGGCGGTGAATCTCTTTGGAGGGCAGAGCGGCGAGCTTCTCCCGCCACTCGTCTGCTGTCACGCTCCAGGCTCCGGCACTGCCTCCGTCGGGACTTCGGATAGGAGCGGCAGAGGGCGCATGGTCGAGCCAAGCTTGAGGGTGGAGCGCTTGAGCTGTCCACAGGCAGCCGCAATCCGGTGGCCTTTTTCGTAGCGCTGCGTAATATTCACGCCGTACGAGGCGACTATCTCACGGAAAAGCCGGGCTGCCTCCGGGGTAGGGCGCTGGTAGCGGGCGGCAACATCGGTGGTGTTGTAGGGAATCGTGTTCACGGCGCAGAGCGGCTGACGGCGCAGCAGCGCACCCAGCTCATGGGCTTCTTTTTCCGTGTCATTGATCCCCGCCATCAAGACATACTCGAACGTGATGCGGCGGCTCGTGGCCTCGACATAGTCTCGACACGCCTCCAGAAGACGGCTGATGGGGTACTTCTCATTGAGGGGCACCAGCTCGGAGCGCAGGGTGTTGTTGGGGGCATGTAGCGAGACAGCCAGCGTAATAGGCAGGTTTTCCGCCGCGAGCTTCTCCATCGCGGGGACGACCCCAATCGTGGAGACCGTGATATTGCGGTAGGAAAGGCCGACCTCGTCGTGGATGAGGCGCAGTGCCTTGAGGACGTTGGGCAGGTTCAGGAGCGGCTCCCCCATGCCCATCAGCACCAGATGGGAGATGCGCTGCTCGGGGTGCTTGGCCTGCATGAAGAGGAGCTGGTCCACGATCTCGCCTGCCGTCAAATTACGCGCCAAGCCTTCCGTACCCGTGGCACAAAATGAGCAGGCCATCGGGCAGCCCACCTGCGACGACACACACACCGATGTTCGCTCGTCGTAGGGCAGATAAACCGCCTCGATCACTTCATCGTCGGGGAGGTTCAGAAGGTATTTTTCCGTACCGTCGGGTGCGCTCTGAATACTGCGCTCTGTGCAGGGAGCGAGGGTGAATTCCTGGGCAAGCTGCTCGCGCAGGGCTTTAGGAAGATCGGTGAAACCCTCGAAATCGCGTAAGAATCGCGTGTACAATCCCTTGCCGAGCTGCTTGCCTCGGTAGCCGGGGAGGCCTTTTGAAGTGAGAAGTTCCGTCAGTTCGGCGCTTGTGTGGCCTACCAGTGTCTGCATCATAATAGGGTTTTATATCACGTCTGGACTCCTAGACCGCACGCCGTCGCAGACGAAACACGGGGCGCTCCTCGCCAAACCGATCCACGCCGTCCGCCAGGTCGCACGCCAGATCCAGTAGAAAGCGCAGGCGCTCGGGGCGAACCGTGGCGCAGGAGATCTGGAGAGTCTCTCCCTTGAGCTGGATATGCCACCGATCCCAAACACGGCGGGCGAAGGCGAGGGTGTTGAGCTGCATGGCGGCGATCTCGCTGATCCAGGGAAGACCGGGCACGACCCCTTCGCTACTCAGCTCATCGTAGAGCCGGGCGGGGTTGCGAATCCGGATCGCGATCGTCACCGCGCTGCCCTGCCGCGTCACCTGAATGGCACGTCCCCGATAGACACCCGTGCCCTGCCGCCCCAGCCCGAGCACCATGAGGTTCCTTGTCCAGTGAAGACGCGAACGGTAGAGCAGGGAGATCCCCCCTAGCAGGGCAATTGCCAGTGCACCCCCGCAGGGAATCAACACGGAGAGCGAGTGATTTATATTTCCAGCCAGCATACTTCCTGAACGTTTCACCCCGACGCAATGTTCCAAGTTGTGAGCTTTTGCATTAAGCCTCAGTCTTCTATCGTTGCGATTCGCCGGTTTAGTTGGGTGCGTCAGTCCACAATTTCCCAGGAGTTGCAGACCTCACCTGAGACACGCAGCTCCACCCCAAAGCGCGTCTGGAGGTGAAGCCCATCGCTCCAGATGTGCATCCTATCCCAGGAGAGGATCATAAACGCTCAAGGGTGGGGCGGGCGAGCTGGAACGGCCAGCCTTGGAAGTGATGCGCATGCCCTAGTGTTCCCGAGGCTCGAAATGTTACCTGGGGGAAACAATCTCCAGTTTCCTATTTCAAGGGCCGATAATCAGGCCGTATACCGCTAAGTCACCGCTGGCAAGAATCAAGTGATGTGCATTCGTTTCAGGAGGTCGTAATTGATGAATCGTGTTATTGTTAGAAATTTGACTCTGGGAGCCGTGACAGCTCTTCTCGCCACTGCTGCCCACGCGCAGCTCACCACCTTTGCGAACTTCACTCAAGCGGGCGGAACTCGACCCTATACTTTTACAAATGCGGGGAGCTCAAGTACGTTCTCACTTGCAGCCCCGCAGGCGATTAACTTCTACTACCAGGTGAACAACGAGTACAACGGCACTGGCTTCGCCACTGTCATCCCGGCGACGATGACATTGACCTCAAGTGTTGGGGCTGTTGCCACCGGAGTGGTATCACTGACGCAACCCATGACCGGTATCACTATGGTATTTACAGCAGATACGCCAGTCAATGGAAAAAGTGAGCTGTTGAGAATCGTGGCAAACTCCGGGGGGAATCCAGGAAGGCTTGGGGGGTTTCTGACGGGAACCGATGGTGGTAGTAACCCCAGCTTCTCTGGTTCACAAAACGGCGCTCTCGGTGACTTGGTAACCATGAGCTCGGACTTCGTCCACTTTGATATCACGACGCGCCGTGACTATTCCTTGACATTTAGTGCGGCAACACCTGATTTTTCGATGAATGGTAACAGCTACATCAATAGCTTTACTGCGGATGGCACAGGTACGTTTGCGTCAAACCCAGCTCCCTTTGCATTAATTCCCGAGCCTGCTAGCTTAGTGTTTGCTTTGCTGGGAGGGATCGCGCTGCACCGCCGCCGTCGCTAGAGGACGGCGGGTAGGTCGTGGCCCATGCGAGTGCGCTTGGTCTCTAAATAGCGGGCGTTGTGCGGATTTGCCGTGATGGGCAGGGGGACGCGCTCAGTGACATTGAGATCAAACCCCTGGAGGCCATCGCGTTTTCCGGGATTGTTGGTCATG
>NZ_JAYUPA010000740.1:0-10158 GCF_043760365.1 Armatimonas sp. | reverse complement strand
TATGTATGCTAATCTATATTTGCCCTTGGTGTCAAGGCCATTCCTCAGACCGACCCCGGCTAACTCACTCCGGCCTGTGGATAACCTGTGGATAACTGGTACAATGCCTCATGCAAAAAGCTCCACAGAAGCCTTCGCAAAAGCCTACTACCAAGAGCACCGTACGGAAAAAAAGTCCCTCACAGACTCAAGTACGGGGCATGGTGGATGCCCTGGTGGAAGGTCTCTGGGAAGTGGGCGATAGGTACTTCCACGATGGCGACTACGTGCGCGTGGTCTCGCTCTGCCGTGTCTGTGTTGAGGCGGACCAGAGCTTCGATGAGGCCTATAGCTCGGGAGGTTACTTGCTCTGGAGCCTGGGCGAGAGTGCCTCCGCGGAGGCATTTCTGGAGTACGGTACGCGGCGCTCTAAGAAGCCAGGCGCACTCAACAGCGAGATGGCGCAGCAGCTCTTTCGGACGAAGAACTATGCCGCTGCGGTGCCTTACTTCCAGAAAGCCATCAAGATCGGCGGCGTGGGAGTGACAAGCTACACGATGCTCGCTCATAGCTACAGCAAGCTCAACAAGTTAGAGGATGCCGTTCAGGTCTGGAAGCAGGTCGTGGCGAAGTTCCCCGAGTTTCCGGCGGGCTCCAAGAACCTCAAGGACGCTGAGGAGCGGCTCAAGACGGGCAAGTAGGTAGGCTGGCGTGCAGACGCTCCCAAAAACAATCTATCTCTGGCTTGTGCTCCTGGTAGCAAGCATGCTATTGGGGCCACGGCTCGCTCCCCGCTCCCCTAAAAGCGCCACGCCCGCCCGGTATCGGCTCTCCGGGGCGGCGTTTGAGGGCTCCCTCGAAGCCGAGCGTCTTCTCATCACGCACTACGGCCTGAAGCTCGTCAATGAGGGCATGTTGGGACAGGCACACGGGCTATATCGCCAGTTTGCGCTCAAAGAAGCCGACCCCACCCTTGTGCGAAAAGCGCTGATTTTGGCGAGCCAGCTCACAGTGCCGCCTGTGCCACTGGATGAGGCGCTGCTCAAGAGGCTTCCGGAAAAAGAGCGTCCCCTCTGGCGCGCCCTCTACAGCCCAACCCCGACAGCGCTTCCCGCAGGTGCCGAGGCGCAGCTCAAGGCGATGCACCTGGGCTTTCTGACGCACCAGGCGCTGGCGGATCTCTACCAGACCCAGAGGAACACGCGCACTGCCGCCGCTGCCAGAGCCCGCCGCGATGCCCAGGCGCACAGCGCACTCTGGCGCATGGCTTCCTTAGTGCTGGCAGGGATTTTCTTGAGTGTGATCGGGCTGGGACTGCTGTTGTTTGCCGTGTTTGTGGCCGTGCGCCGCGAGTGGCATCTGCTGGGACGTGTCCCTGAGCCCGAGGAGGCACGGCTGGGCTGGGGCGATTTGCTGGATGGCTTTGTCTTCTATCTGGCGATCTACCGAGCCGGGGCTTTGCTGGTGAGCCTGGTGATTTCAGGGCTTTCTCTGCATCCTGCACAGGTTCCGCTGCAAGTGGTGCTCCAGGCGGGGATGGGCGCACTGGCCGTGTACTATGTGGTCGTTCAGGCGAAGAAGCGGGGGGCGTCCCTGAGTGAACTGGGCTGGACACGGGCGCGGCTGGGCACGAATATCATCTACGGGATCGCGGGCTACGCCATGACACTGCCCCTGACAATTGCCCTGGGAGCCCTCTCCAGAGTGCTCTTCCGCAACAACCCAAACACGGAACCCAATGCACTCTTGCCGCTTCTGACGGGGAGCACGACGGTTTGGGAGCGCGGGCTACTCTTTGCCAGCGCGTCGCTCTTTGCCCCGCTTTTTGAGGAGCTGTTTTTCCGGGGCGCACTCTTTACCGGCCTACGACGGCGCTTCTCTGGCGTCCCGAGTATCGTGCTCTCCGCCGTAATCTTTGCCTCGGTGCACCCGATGCAGGACTGGCTCTCGATTCTAGGACTTGGTGTCTCGTTTGGGATCATGCGCCACCTGCGCCAGAGTGTCGTGCCGGGAATGGTCGCGCACTTCTTACAGAACACCGCCACCTTTCTTCTGCTCAGCGCACTTTTTGGGGAGTGACGGAACTCTATGGCGGAGGCAACTGTAACTATGGCAGAGGCATTAAAAATAAAGAAAAGCCAGCTCACCCTGGTGGGCGGCGAGACCAGCCGCGACAAAAGCATAAAAATTACGGGCCTCTCTCCGGAGCAGGTTCAGCAGAAACTGGAACAATGAGCGAACTACGCGATATCGTCATTATTGGCAGCGGCCCCGCGGGGCTGACGGCTGCTATCTACGCCGCCCGTGCCGAACTAAAACCTTTAGTCTTTGAAGGCCCCCAGCCTGGCGGTCAGCTCACGATCACCACGGAAGTGGAGAATTACCCCGGCTTCGCCAATCCCATCGAAGGCCCCCATCTTATGGATGCCATGCGGGAGCAGGCCGAGCGTGTTGGCACCGAGGTACGCATTGACTGGATCACCAAAGTGGATCTGTCACAGCGGCCTTTTGTGATCGAGACGAGCGCAAATCAGACCGTTCACGCGAAAACGCTGGTGATTGCCACGGGTGCATCAGCCAAGTGGATCGGTATCGAGAGCGAGCAGCGGCTCCAAAATAAAGGCGTCTCCGCGTGTGCAACCTGCGATGGTTATTTTCAGCGTGGTAAAGATGTCGCCGTTGTGGGGGGGGGCGACACGGCGATGGAGGAGGCGATGTACCTGACGCGGATGTGTACGTCGGTGACCGTGATCCACCGCCGCGACACGCTCCGTGCCAGCAAGATCATGGCGGATCGTGCGCTCAAAAACCCGAAGATCACGTTCGCCTGGGACAGCGGCGTGGACGAAATTCTGGATGGGGGCACGGGAAAAGTGACCGGTGTGCGCCTGAAGAACCTCAAGACCGGCGAGCTAAGCGAGCTGGCCGTCGGTGCGGTCTTTGTCGCGATTGGCCACCAGCCCAACACAAGCCTCTTCACAGGCCAACTTCCCATGGACGACGCGGGCTATTTAGTTACCGACGGCGTAAAAACTCCCGTTGAGGGCTGCTTTGCCGCAGGCGATGTCTACGACACGGTCTACCGGCAAGCCGTGACGGCGGCGGGGATGGGGTGCATGGCCGCCATCGAAGCCATTCGCTTTATTGAGGCCGAAGAGAGCCACTAGCGATGCAGCCCCCCCTGCCCCCGCCCGGCGGGGGAGCCGTGGTTGCAGTGGGCGTGGACCTTACCGATGTGCCGCGCATTCGCAAGGCACTTGGGGAGTTTCCTGAGCGCTTTGTCAAGCGTATTCTCACCGAGAGCGAGGCCGTCTACTGCCTCTCCCGCCCCGACCCCGCACCCCATATCGCGGCGCGTTTCGCGGCCAAAGAGGCTGTGATCAAGTGCCTAGGCGGTGGCGTGGCGTTTAAAGAAATCTGTGTCGAGCGGGCGATGTCGGGTGCGCCCAGCATCTCCCTCACGGGAAAAGCCGCCGAGAAAGCCGCGGGGCGCAAGATTCTCATCTCGCTTACCCACCTTCCCGAGATCGCCTGTGCGTTTGCTGTGCTGGTCGAGTCGGTGGGGAGCTAGCCGGGCAGGTGACTCTTGGGTTTCTGACGTCCCTTGCGTACCTGCTCGTCCAGATAGGACTCGACTAAGTGAGGTTTGGCGACGGGCACACCGTCTACAGTAACGGTCTTGGCTTCACAGTCCAGCACGACGGTGAAGTCGGGGGGCGTGTGGTTGCCTGGGTACTTGCGCACGGTTAAGCGCACCACACTCGGGCTGTCCCAGACGGCATTGTCCAGTGACCAGTTGGTGTCTGAGAAGCTGAAGACATGCTCCTCGGTGCTGACCTCGATCAGCTCGGCGGACTCGATCCAGTGCGACATCCGCGCTTCCCAGGAGCTGATCCGAAAGCCATAGCGATCATCAGGCGAGGGATAACGAAAGTCAAGTGCCATCTCAGCTCGCTGGGGTGCCGAAGTTGAGCTCGACGCGATTTCCGGCGGGGTCTACCACAAAGAGCTGAAGCTGGCCGGTAAGCGGAATCGTGGTCTTGTGGAAGGATACTTCACGCTGTTGGAGTAGCGCCTCAACCGCCACAGAGTCCGTGCAGTCGAAGGCGAAGTGGTCGAAGTAGGTGGGTGCGTCTTTTTGCCGGACTTCCCCCGGCTCTGCTTCGTAGAGGTGCATGACAGCGGCCTCAGTTGCACCTTCGGCGTAGAGCCAGTAGCCAAAGCCCGGAAACGGGGGGCGAAAGCCCTCGTGTAGCCCGACAATGTCGCAGTAGAAATCTTTCAGTGCGTCAAGTAGCGCGCGGTCGGCGCGGATGTTAACGTGATTCAGACCATGAGTTGCCATTTGTTAGATTGTAACACAGGTGCTAGAGAACGCGAAAGGCGCGGCTAGAGACGCTCACGGAGTTGCCGTCGGGGTCTTTGGCATTGGCGAAAACGTAGCCGTTGGCCTGGTGTGTGCTCCCAAACTCCAGCCCCAGCGCGGCGGAGCTTGCCTTAAATGCTTCAACATCGGGCACAGAAAAGCTGAGCTTCACCCCTACCTGCCCCAGCTTCACGCTCTTGGCCGCCTGGTGAATCAGAATACTCGCCCCGCCCGTCGGAGCCGCCAGCTCGATCAGTCCTTCGACAATCTCGCCCGTCGTGGTAAAGCCAAAATAGCGCTCATAGAACGCTGCCGTGCGCTGCATATCGCGGGCGTAGATGATGATGGTATTGAGAAGTGGATTCATGAAGCGAAGTATATCATTTTATCAAACATCTGTGTGATTTTCGTCTGGGCTCCGGTCGATCCCAAATTGTACCAGGCTCATGCAGGCCGCACTGGCGACACAGGCGGGATCGTCCGATTGCGTCGCCAGCTCTTCCAGCAGCGGAATGGCGCGTGGGTCGCCCAGATAGCCCAGCGACATGACTGCATCGTAGCGCACATGAGCGTCGGGGTCGTGGATAAATGAGGCAACCATGGGGAAGAGTTCCTGCTCACCGGTTTTGCCCAGAAGGTAGACAACCCGAAACCGCACGCATGGGTTCTCGCTGGCAACGAGCTCCAGAAGCTGCCTGATGGCTTTTTTCCCAAAGCGCAGGAGCCGCAGCTCCGCCTGGGTCGCCGTGGCATTGTCATCGCTGGCCAGGTTCACCAGATGCCACGCAATCCGTCGCCGGGTATCCGGGGAGAGGGCTTTCATTTGGGGGCTTGCTGCCGCCAGGCGACGTAGTCGAAGCTCCAGCGGTAGTTCTGGGAGAACTGCTTACCCCCCCAGACCTCGGGCCAGCCGTAGACCACGCCATCGGCGAAGATTCTATCGCCCGCCTCTAGGAAATACGGCGCGCCGGTCTCGTGCCAGAGCCAGCCGTAGACGGGCACGATGAGTAAGTTTATGGCGGGCCAGTAGGTGGTGGGGTTTCCCGTGTTGGCGATAAAGGCGTGGTTTGGGGTGCTGTAGAGCTTGTCGTAGGTAAGCCGTGCGACGGCTTCGAGCTTGGTGCGGATCTTCTCTTTATCGGCTTGCGATGTGTCGGGGCGCTGGTAGACCTCGATCAGGGCCTCGGCGGTGAGGGCGAACATGAAGGGCTGGAACTTGGCACCGGGCTCGCCGGGGTACTTGCTGGCGGGATAGCCCTGGAGGTAGGCCCGCCACGTGTCGAGCTGGAAGTAGGCGATATCGAGATACGGATCGCGCCTGGCAAACTCCTGGTCGCCCAGCGCTTTTGATGCGCTCCAGGCGCTGATGGCGTAGGCGATCTCCCGGCCGGCATCCACAAACGACGGCGTGGTGAGCCAGCCCGCGATATCCGCTCTGTGCTGCGGCTGCGAGAACTTCCCGCGCCGTGCGATCAGCAAGACATCTTGCTTTGCGGTGGCGTCGTTGTCCTCTGTGGCGTTGAGGAAGAAGCCCTTGGTGAAGTTGCGCCAGCCGTCCACGTAGTGACCCACCGTGGGGCAGCTGAGATACGAGCGGTAGTAGAGGCGGCACTTTTTTGCCGCCTCTAGCCAAGCGCGGTCTTTGGTATAGCGGGCGATCTGGCGAAAGACTCGGTTGCCATCGTAGTACCATGCCAGGCTCTCGTTAAGCACTTTGCAGCCAGGGCGTGTGCAGGCACTATGATCCACCGAGCCGGGCTGTGCGGCGATGATTTTAGCGCAGTCGGTCATGTGCGCCTCCCAGGCAGCGAGCTGGGGAATGGGCTTGAGCATCATTGAAGTTCCTCAGGCAGGAGCGCCCGCGCCACGACCCGGTAGGCGGGCTGGTAGTGCTGGCGAAAGACAGCGGAGTGATGGAAGGCGGGGAAATTTTGCGCCCGACGCTCGGTGAAGAACGCCGTCAGGGCTTCGGAACTGAAGGGCAAAAGCCCCTCTTGGGCGAGCTGCACCGCCGTTTCGGTAGATGTCACAAGCCGTTCTGGGGCGGGCTTGACTTGGGTTGCGGTGCGGAAGAACGCCTGAAGGAGAAGCTCCGAGTCGAGCGCGAGCCGCACAAAGGGGCGTAGGTGCACTCGCACGAGCTGGCCTTCATCAGAGGAGATTGGGTCAATCAGCGGCTCCTCTGGCCCGGTGTCGGGCTGTAGTTCGGCAAGCTCGTGCGTCAGCCAGTCTCGGACACCGGCTTCATTGGTCAGTGCGTGCTCCGCTCCCATCGCGGCTTGGTGGAGCAGCTTGTAGAGATCGGCAATTTCCCACTGGGGATACCGCTGGGCATGCCCAAGGACAATTTCTCTACAAGCGACACTCCTTATATTTTGCAGGTCATGTCCTCACCACAGCACAGGGGCGACTTGATCTTTCCATGCCCATTGGGGCACTTGGATATCTGCACGGATTTCCCATCCGGAAGGACTAAATTGTCATTCACCAGTGGTGCGTCGCATTTTCCACAGGTCGCATTCACACTCATTCCACACTTCGAACATTCGTAGGTTGCCATTTGATCTTCTCTCTAGTACTCCCTCAGTGTTGTCCGAGGGCGCTTCCGCACATTATAACAGCCCTCAAAGGTCAAATGCCATGTGCTCTACTCAGGCTTCTTGTAATTTGAGGGAAAAGCGCAAAATGATAAACTCGGTGGGGCGTACAGGAGCCAGCCCAACATTAATCAATAACCTGCCCGACAGAATATCTTGTCGTGTCATCGTGGAGCCCAGCCCAACACTTACAAAGAATGCCTGCTCTGGCTTTGCACCCGCCAGAGCGCCTTGCCGCCAGAGGCCGCTAAGGAAACGCTCGATCTGGGCTTTGGTTTTGATCCAGGTGTTGGCATCGTTGGGTTCCCAGACCAGTGCGGCTGTGTCACGGCGCAGGGACTCCTCCACCATTAAAAATAGCCGTCGAACCGGGACATAGCGCCACTCGTTGTCGTTGCCTGCCAGTGTCCGAGATCCCCAGACTAGGATCCCCTTGCCAGAGAACGCCCGCAGGACATTGATGGACTTACCTCCCTGGGAATCGATGGTGAGCCGCTCTTGCTCCTGGTCGGTGATCGTCTCCGTGAGCCCTACAATTCCTGATAGGCTGACATTAGCGGGGGCCTTCCAGACACCCCGCTGGGCATCAACACTGGCGTAGATACCCGCAACCGCCCCACTGGCAGGGAGTGCACTCCCTGCTCGTTCCTTGACGCGTACCCACGGCCCGTAGACCGCCCCATACGAGAGGTTTTCCCCGGTGAGTGTTGCACGGAACGCCTCGATATTGCGCAGGCTACTCTCCTTGGGGACATCGAGAATGCAGAACCGATTGCGAACCTTCGCGCAGTGCGCCAGCGCGGCGAGCTGGAGGCTCTGGAGCTGTGCCGAGTCCAAGAGCACCGCATCGGGGAACGCCAGAAGCGTGGGATCAGGTTGCTTCTCCAGCGCAAGAAGTGCCTTCAGAAACGGTGCCGCACTGTTTGCCCCTCGGGAGCCCAGCGAGTACACATAGGCTGTCCCCCCGCCGTTGGCAAAGAAAAGCCTCATCGAGAGGAACAGATAGCCCGGCATTACGCTCTCTCCAAACAGACCAACAAACTCGGCCAGTGAGCGCACTCTTTGAAATCCCATCGCCCCTGCAGGCATCTTTGCCGTGTAGCCAATAAAGGCAGGAATCGCTGTTGCAACAGCGACGATGGAAGTTGCTGTTGTAACAGCGGCGATTTCTTGATTTTCAGGGAATGGCATGGTTACTTCTTACGGCGAATCGAATAGAGCTTGCTCTCGGTTCGGATTAATAAACGCTCTCCGATCAGGGCGGGCGATGCCTGTACCATCTCGCCCAGCGGGTTGGTGTGCAGCACCTTGAATTTTTCGCCCGCCGCGACCACGAAGGTCTGGCCTTCCTCGCTCAGGCAGAAGAGCTTGCCGTTGTAGGCCCAAGGCGACGTCGTGAAGGCGTTGGCGCTCGGGTCGAGGCGCTCTTTGTAGGTCTGCACTCCGGTCTTAGCGTCGAAGCGGCTCAGGATTCCTGTCTCACTGAGCGCGTAGATGCCGCCCTGGTAGGCCACGGATGAGGGCAAGTAGGTGCCGCCGCGTGCCTGAGACCAAGCGACAAAGTCGTTGGAGGTCTGGCCGCACGGGAGTGAGATGTCGCCCGAAGCCCCCGGACGAACCGCAAACAGAGGCCGCCCCCGTCCGCCATTGAGGTAGAGCAGACCCTCGTAGGCGAAGGGCATGGGAATCGGGGCGGCGGACATTCCCGAGAGGCGCCACAGCTCTTTGCCGTTCAGGTCGTAGCTCACCGCCACCTCAGGGCCGACGGTCACCAGCTCGGTGCGGAGCGCGTGCTTCCAGACAAACGGGGTCGCCCAGCCGGAGTGCATCTCCTTGGGGCCGAGATCTCGGTCGGTGCGCCAGAGCTGCTTGCCCGTGTTCTTGTCGAGTGCCGCCAGATACTGCTGCTTCTGGTTATCCGTGAGAAAGATGAGCAAATTCCCCGCCAGCACCGGCGAGCTGCCCGTGCCAAACTCTAAATAAATCGGGTTCACCTCAAGCGACGTCTTCCACGCTTGCTTCCCCGCAAGATCAAAGGCCCATACCCCCAAATTTGCCACATAGACATAGACAGACTTGCCGTCAGTGACCGGCGTCTCGGAGACAAAGCTGTTCTTGCGGTGCCGCCCGCCCGGCGGCCTTCCCGTGTAGAACTCTTTCTTCCACTCCACCTTGCCGCTCTTGAGATCCAGGCAGTAGAGGAAGTAATGAAGCTGGACTTCGTCGGGCATCTCAAAGTCCCGCTCGTTGACCTTCTTCATCACCTCTTCCTCGCTGAACCCCTTCTTCATCAGCTCGGCGACGTACTCGTTGCTGTACTCGGTTCCCTTTTGTGGCACCTTGGACTTCCCGTCGGTGGTGGCGGTGGTCAGAAAGACTTTATTGCCCGTCACAATCGCCGATGACCACCCGCGCCCAGGAATCACCTGCGACCACTCCACATTCTGAGTCTTGCTCCAGCGATCCGCCAGCAGCGCACTCGTCCCCACCGGATTCGCACTCGGCCCGCGAAACTGCGGCCAGGCGCTTTCCTGGGCATGAACTTGGGATGTTGCCAGAAGCAGCGCACACATCAGTGGTGTCAAAAGCGTTTTCATGGGCACACTATACCTGAGGGTGATCCGCCGAATCCGACCGCCGATTAAAAGCGGCGTCTATGAGCCTTCGGCTGAGAAATCGCTCCGCGATTAAATCCACCCGAGAATCGGCAGTCGCGGAGCGACTTCTTGGCGCTTGCGCCCTCAGACGCCGTTTTCAACCGGCGGGCGGGAGAGCGCGTTCATCATCACGCAGGCTGGGTTAGCTGCTCCACTCTTTCGAGATTCAACAAGATAAAGCCGGGGAGCAATACATCACCGTGCAGGAACTCCACATCACCAATTGTGCCACGGCGGTAGGCACCGAGTAATGCTCCCAAAGCAAGGCAGGAAAAAGCCGCAATCTGGGGGGCAGTCTCTTCGTACCAGTCCAAGCTCTCGTCCGACAAGTCCCCCGCACGCCGTGCGCGAATCATCTCAATCTGCTCCGCTCCCCAGTGCTCAATAGGCGCGTATTGGGTAAAACCAACGTAGGCGAGGTTGACGAATAAATCTCCTGCAAGAATTACTGATATTTGTTCTCTAGTTTCCGGTAAATCACGCACCCTGTAGCGTTCCTTGGCCTGCCTGACAAGCCTTTTGACGACGATGACCCTCAACACCGGTGACAAGATGACAA
>NZ_JAYUPA010000739.1:0-10176 GCF_043760365.1 Armatimonas sp. | reverse complement strand
CGCGGCTCATGGCGACTTTTGTGAGGCGCTACCCGAAGCACCCGCTCGCTCCCGCCGCCCGCAAGTACGCGGCTGTCTTTGCCGGCAAAGGCGAGCCTGCCGAGTAGCCTACCGGAGGCGGTAGTGCTTGCCGGTGTGGGCAATCATCAATTTTCCGGTCTTCTGGCTCCAGCCCATGTAGAGCATGGACGACGGAGCCGGAGCGGCGTGCCAGCCATCGAAGGCACTTTCAGGGAGGGCGGCGACGGTGTGTAGCTGCCCGCCTTGCGTGTCGCTGACCCAGATCTCTAGCATCTGGCGTGGTGGGAAGCGCTCGGCTAGACCGGAGGAAATCCGGCGCAGCAGGGCGATTCCAGGGCGCTCGTAGCGACTCCTAAAGTACCAGGCAATCTGCTGACTGTCCGGTGAGAGCACCGCGTCTTCGAGGGTTTGGATTGTCTTCGGGAGAAGCAGCGTCGTGGACTGACTCGGCGACAGGTGCTCCCCGATTCCGGTGCTGCTCAGCGTGATTTTACCGTTGCGGGGCCGAGGGCTGGGGAAGCTACTCTCCGCAATCACTGCCCGAAAGTCCGACGTGACGCCCAGCAGACGACCGATTGGTTTAGGGGCGTGTGTGGCAACATCCTCCGGGGCGCGTGTGAGCCGAAGCACGCCGTCGGCTTCGAGCTGAAGTGTGCGCCCTGAGCTATCCGGGAGCGGGTAGGTATCGCTGGAGCAAAGCCAAGGCGCGTCTGTTTCGCACAGCACCAGATCTCCTGGAATCCGAGCGACCGTATTGTCGGTACGCAACGCGAGCGCACTGGCGAGGAGGACCAGAACACTCACGAGCACGACAAACCGACGGTTACGGCGCAACATGGCCTATTTTACCGGTAAAATGACAAGATGTGGATCGCCGAAGTTTTCTGCAGACAACGGCCCTGGGAGTGTGGGCAATGAGTGAGCCGGATGAAGCACTGGCAAGTGGCTGGGAGCTACGCCGCGACGGTGCGAAAGAGTGGCGACCCGCCACCGTTCCCGGCTGCTGGGAGCGCGATGGCATCCCCGGCGCGTTCTGCGGCCCCGTGTGGTACCGAACCCAATCCCCCTTCGCGAAGCCGGAGGGGGTGGCGCGGAGCGCCGGGGGAGGTAGCGCGAAGGGGGAGAGGCTCTGGTGGGAACTTGATGCCGTCTCCTACCACTGCGAGGGCTTCGCCGATGGCAAGAAAATCGGGGAGCACACGGGGCTCTGGGACGCGTTTGTCTGGGAGCTTCCCGCCGGAACCAAAGAGCTGACCCTTAAAGTGGAGAAACCCGGCAGCGAGCGCTTTCCCGTCAAGCAAACTCTTGCCGGATTTCTGCCCTATGTCTGGGGCACCTGGGGCGGCCCGTGGCAAGACGTCCGAGTACGCGCCACCGGTCCCGTTCGCATCGCTTCCATCTTTGCGACGGGTGAGGCAACCGGGCGGCTACGTGGAGATGTAGAGCTGGATGTGGCACGAGGGGCTGAAGTGACACTGGAGCTACGGCTCAGCACGGAAGATGGCGCTATTGTTGCGGGGCGTTCGTTAGGCGTGCCAAAGTCGGGTAAGGCAGCATTTGACCTCCAAGTTGCCAAACCCTTGCTCTGGAGCCCAGAGACACCACACTGCTACACGCTCACGGTCACTGTCGCCGTGAGCGGCGTGCTCTCGGATCAACAGACACGAACCGTGGGCTTTCGCAAGCTTCAAGTAGACGGCGAGCGGATTCTTCTCAACGACCAGCCAATCTACTTTCGTGCACCGCTCTCCTGGGGTTGGTACGAGAGCACGATGGCTCCCAACCCATCGCTAGATGTCAAAATCTTTGAGGCGGAGCTCAAGCGCATCAAGTCTCTGGGCTTTAATGGCGTGAAGATCTGCCTCTGGATTCCGCCGCGTGTGTACTTTGAGCTGGCAGATCGCATGGGCGTGCTGCTCTGGGTGGAGCTGCCACTGTGGCTCCCGGAGAAAAGCGACTTTTTCACCAAGCAAACTCCTCAGGAGTATGCACGCATCATTCGGCAGATCGGGGATCATCCCTCGATTATTCTCTGGACCCTGGGCTGCGAGATTGGGGAGGGCATGGACGCGAGCTTTCTAGGCAAGCTCTACGCGGAGCTGAAAAAACAGACTGGCGCGCCGCTGATCCGGGATAACTCCGGCTCGGCGGAGTGCTACGGTGGCCCGCTCCCTGAGCACGCGGACTACTGGGACTTTCACCTCTACTGCGATCTGCCCTTCGCCCGCTCCACTTTCGATGCCTTCGCCCCGCGCTGGCGCGAGCGGCAGCCCTTTCTCTTTGGCGAGTTCAACGACCAGGACGCGCTGCGAGACCTGCCCGCAATTTTAAAGCGTGATAAAACGCCACCCTGGTGGACACTTAGTGACCCACAGAAGAACCCAAAGGGCGTGCGCTGGGAGGTCAGTGTCACGGAGCAGCTAAAAACGCTAGAGAGTAGCGGCCTACTGCCTCGGCTCGCGGAGCTAAAAGCATCGAGTGCGAAACAAGCGCTTCTTTCGCGAAAGCACACCCTGGAGCTCACCCGCTCCTACCCGTTTACGTCGGGCTATGTTGTCACCGGCCTCACCGACACGCCCATCTCCACCGCCGGACTCTTCGATGATTTTGGAGCGCTACGCTACGACCCCTCTGAGTTTAACGCCGACACGGTGCTCTTTACTGAGCCGGATCGGCGGCGTGCCTGGACGGCGGGCGGGGATCGGCCCTCGTGGCTGGATCGCTGGGGCGTGAGGGCGGGCGAGAGTGCGCGCCGCCATGTCGGGATCTCGCATTTTGGCAAGCGCCTCGGCCCGGGCGCTGTCTTGCACTGGAAAACCAGCACAGGCCTGAGCGGCGAGCTCATTCTGGGGCCACTTGAGCCCGGCGAGGTTAAAGAGATCGGACTGATCGAGTTTATTGCCCCTGCCACCCCGCAGAAACTCATGCTCTCCGTGGAACTCACGGCAGCGGGAAAAACACTCGCTAAGAACGCTTGGCCGCTCTGGGTATTTATGGCGTCTCGCACGGGGGGCGCTGTCAGCCTCTACGACCCGGCGAACTTGTTAGCTGGGTTTGAGGAGGCAACGGGCTGGAAAGTGGCTCCGCCAACACAGCTCCCTCTTGGCTTGGGGGGGCCGGGAATTATGGTCGCGACAGCCTGGAGCCCGGAGCTATTGGCTTTTGCACGCAACGGTGGACGCGTGCTCTACCTTCAGCCCTCCGCCTTTGGGGGACTGCCCGCTGCCGAGCTGCCGTTCTTTCGAGAAGCCATGCGGCTCTTTGAAGATCATTCGAGCTGGGGAGCGTTTCCGCACGAGAAGACCACGGACTTTCTTTTCTACGGACTTGCCAGCGACTGTGCCTTCGAGCCCGAGGCGCTTCAGCAAGTTCTGGGCGTGCCGATTGCCCCCGTTCTCACGCGCGTCGATGCACGCAGTTCGCTGCTCCATGCCTACGTGTGTGAGGCGCAGGTCGGAGCAGGAAGGCTCCTGCTCACGACTCTGCGCCCCTACGGTGGTTTGGGGGATCAGCCCTCCGGTCTGAAGCGTGCGATTTGCGGGGTAGGTCTATTACACGCCTGGCTAGAGTGGCTGATCCGGTGACGGGTTACATTTTTTTCTTGTCGCCCGACATTTTGTTCCCGCTGGACATCTTTGCCTTCATTGCCCCGTGCATCTTTTTACATGCCGCACACTCGGTGGGCTTGCCCGCCTTTTTGGTCAGCTTGGCACACTCGGCGCACTGCATCTTGTCCATTTTGCCATGCATCTTGTCCATTTTGCCCATCTTGTCTTGAGCAAAGCTAGGGGTGAGTACGGTGCCGGTGATCAGGATCGCAGCGGCGAGGGTGAGTAGTTGTTTCATCGTTGTTTCTTGTCTCCAAAAGAGTTCGGGGATATCCCGTCTGCTGAGTCAACAAATGAAGAAAACGAAAAGTTCAATGACGCAATAATCGCCCCGATAATCGTCCCCATGAACGGGGGCGTCATTTTGACGTCGCAAGCTCCGACACGAAGGCCACTTCGGGCCATACCGAGTTTGCTCGGCATGGGCGGCACGCCCTTTGTGTCCGAGGAACGAGGACAATAAGACGCCCCGGTTCATCGGGGCGATACTCATCGGGGCGATCAAAGAGCAAATCTACAGCTCCTCGATGCTTGCAATCACGCGGTCCACAATCTCCGGGCCGGTGCGTGGGTTGAAGAAGACGGCTTTCCAGGCGGGGAGTGCACGGCCACCAGGGCAGTAGCCGATGCTGGTCGTGAACGAGAGGCGGGCATCTAAACGCGGGTCTTTGGCGCGATCGCGTTTTTCATAAAGGCGGCGCACTTCGTCGGTGTAGCGCGCAAACTCCTCGTCGGTGAGCTGGCCCGCCTCCAGTTTGGCGAAAATCTCATGGGCGTTGCGGCCCTTGGGAAGCACCCACCACGCCACCGAAGGACCGATAGTATCAAGATTGAGCACATGGCAGTACTCCAGCGCGGAGAGCTTGGTCTTGAGGCGCTGCGCCTGCTCCAGCGCATGGGCAACCAAAACTTGCCAGCCGGTGAGGCCAATCCCATTGAGCGAGGCCATGACGGTGTAGGGGCCGAGTGCGGGGCGGGAGCACTCTAGCGTGAAGACTGCCGGATCGCGGCGGCCATCGGCCTCTGAGAAGTAGGGCATCTGCTCGACACTGCGTGAGAGGTAGCGCAGGTCCGAGCGCTGGTTCACGAGAAACGCGCTGCCAGGGTAGTGCCCCCAGCCCATCTTGTGAAAGTCAATGGTAATGCTATCAGCGACCCGCAGTCCGTGGGCGTAGGACTTGGCACGGGCAATAAGCGGCAGCAGCTCGGTCGGGAAGCTGAGTGGGTTTTTCTCTAAATCGTACTCGCTGAAGAAGCACAGAACCCAGCCCACCGCGCCGTCCACGTGAACCTGCGGGCGCGGCTGGCCAAATTTCTGGGCACACGCCTCGGTAATACGGCGAATCTCGGCGACATCGTCCACACCAAACGTGTCCGTGGTGCCAAATGTCGCGACCACATAGACCACTTTCACGCCGTCGGTGTAGAGCGCTTCGAGTTTCTCTTTTAGCAAATCAAGGCGCATGGCTAGGCTGGCGTCGGTGGGGATAGAGTGGAGCTGCGCCGTGCCCATCCCCAGCCAGCCCGCGACACTCTGGTTGGAGTAGTGGCTGGCCTCACTGACGATTCCTGCGATTTTTTCGCCCTGGAGTCCGTGGTGCATCGCGCCGGGGAGCACTTTCTCGATGCCGATCTTCGCGCCGTAGAGATTCGAGATCGTCCCGCCCATTGTAAAGACACCCCACGGATCGTCGGTGTGGTAGAAGAGCAAGTTCGCGAGTGCTGTCACGGCCTTCACTTCCAGCTCGTTGGAACGCTGGCTGTAGGTGTCGGTGCAGAGATTCGGGTTCTTCAGCAAGCACGCCAGTGCCCCGATCAGCGATGCGTTACTGGCCGGGCCTTTGACGTTCTCTAAATGCAGCGGCGACGACCAGCTATCGGTGCCCCAGAAGTAGGGGAAGATCGCATCGCGGGCGTCCTTGAGGTTACCTGGCAGTAGATGAATCTCCGGGTTCACCGACGCCGTCTCGTAGTTCTGGGACATCGGCGAGGCGGGCAGAAACTGCCCCTCAGCTTCGAGCGCCGCGAGAAGCTCCTGAAAAATCTGGGTGATCTGCGCGGGCTGCGACGTGAAAAACGTCTCGATCAAGTGCCGGTACTGCGGTGTATCCATAATAGGATTATTCTACCGCTATCAAGTAGTCCAGCCCGTCTCCTGTGGGGAATCATCTTGCTCCGGATCCAGCTCCAGTGCCTCTATCCGATCCCAGGGAAGAAAAGATGCTGCATGGAAAATATGAAGTAGTTCCAAAGTTTCAGGATGGTTGTCTCTGTCAGCATCGTGAAGGGCATAGAACATGCGCCAAGTGCTCGCATTGCTTCTGCGTGGTGGCTTCTTGGCACTGGTGTAGAACCTCTCCTGAAAGACGGGGCGCACCATGCCCATACTGGCTTTCTCATCAAGTTGTGGCGGGCGGGCCGTGGTGATCTTGACAGGCAGCTCCTCGCAGAGCTGAGTGAGAAGAGCCTCTAAACGGCGGGTGAAGCGCACTTCTGAGCGCGGGTCAAGGCCGGCAAGCCAGCGCCTAGCAGAACGGATCTCTGCCAGAGCATCCGGCGCGATCATCAGAGTGAGAGGCTTCACGAAGCGGGGATTTCTTCCACGGGCCTGCGTAGTTCAGCCAGGAAGTCCGTCCCCGAAATTCCCTTGCCTGCATCCATGTCTTCCAGCGCCTTTCTGAGAGCGTCCGCCTTTGGATACATCAGAATGTCCGGGATGGTAGAGAGGTCTTCTGTCCATTTTTCATCATCTTCCTCCTCTGCGCCATCGAGAAGATCATCTATCAGATCATCAAGAGGTATACCGCGCTTCTGGGCAAAGCGAAGCAGACGCGCTCCGGTCTCTGGTTTTTCAAGTGTCAATGTCATGGTGTGCCGTTATTTCCTTTCATAGAACCGCTTCTCGGGCTTCTTGTCGTTTTGCTTCGGCGATCACGCGGGCATCGCGCTCTTTCAGGGCTTGCTGGTCGGCTTGAATCTGCTTCTCTGTTAAGCCAAACCCGCAGCGAAATTGAAGTGAATGTGAGGGAAGCGCTCCCGAGATGTGATAGAGGTAAACATCACGACTAAATTCGTCTTCCTGCTTGGGCAGCGGCACCCGCAACCGCCTGAGATATTCCTCTGGCAATGCTACTTGGCTCTCTTGCGATGGTGTGACGATCAAACTAGCACAACCTGCCGAGGCCACGATACCCAGTAGGAAAAGAGTGATTTTCTTTGTTCGTTTCATGTTGTTTTTGTTCTTTTTCCTCCGGTCTACCGGTTACTCAGAGAGCCCGATAGAAATTCAGCGATTAAGCCAAAGGCTAATGAAGCCTAAGACGATGCAGATGATGAAAAACAAGCCTTTTCCAGTAGACCAAAGCCCTTTGGTGAAAGCTCTCCAGAATCGGGAGTTGAGTTGCGCACTACGTGGAGGGGTATAGCGCGGTGGCTTCTGCTCCTGGGCGTTCATTTCCTCGCCTCTGTGAGAGTTTCTAGCCGTTTTTTTCTGCCTTGGCCGGGGCGCTTGCCTCCGTGTCCAGCAGGCTCCCAGGCTTGAATATCGGAGACCGTGACGAAGACGGACTTTCCGATTTTCCGGACGGGTACCCGACCTGAGCGAATGGCACCATAAACTCCTTGGGGAGTGACGCCTTTTAGCGCCGCCGCCTCTTGCACCATCAGGTACTCGATCCCATCCAAAAGCTCCATAAAGGGTATTCTAGCGCCCTCAGGAAAATAACACAAATAATTATTCTTGATTCGGCTACGGGTACATACCCCGGAGCTTGCTCCGCATCGAGATACCCCGGAGCTTGCTCCGGCGAGCGTCATTTCAAGGATGCCAATGGCGAGATAGGTTCCCTGTGCAGTAAAATTGGGACAGTATGAAAGCAATTGTCAAGTCCCTCGCTGGGGAGGGCGCCACGCTCCAGGATGTCCCGACCCTCACGACCGCGCCGTTCGGTCATGTTCTTATCAAAGTGCAGTCCGTCGCCATCTGTGGCACGGACTTTCATGTTTTTAGCTGGGATGCCTGGGCCGCTGGTCGCGTCAAGCCGCCGGTGATCATGGGCCATGAGTTCTCCGGGACAGTTGTGGAAGTGGGTGAGGGCGTGACGAGCCTCAAGGTGGGGGACTTTGTCTCGGGCGAGTCGCATAAAATCTGCGGTCACTGCCTCCAGTGTCGCACCGGCCAGGGGCATGTCTGTCGCAATACCCAGATCTTCGGGGTGGACACCGACGGCTGTTTTCGTGAGTGCTTCGCCGTTCCTGAGGCCAGCGTGATCAAAAACGACCCACGCATCCCGCCGCACATCGCCTGCCTGCAAGATCCTCTCGGAAACGCGGTTCATGCCGCCATGCAGGGCGAGCTGGCTGGGCGCAGCGTGGCCGTGCTGGGCTGTGGCCCCATTGGGCTCTTTGGCGTGGCGGTCTGCCGGGCACTGGGGGCGGGCGTGGTCTTTGCGTCCGATACCTCGCGCTATCGCTTGGAGCTGGCGGCAAAAGTCGGGGCCGATCATCTCTTTCAAATTCCTGGTGATGATCTTGAAGCCGCCGTCTTAGAGACCACCGATGGCCAGGGTGTGGACGTGGTGCTTGAAATGAGCGGTGCCCCTCCCGCCATCCAGCAGGCCATGCGTCTTGCCCGCCCCGGAGGCCGCGTCTCGCTCATGGGGATTCCGTCGCGCCCGGTTGAGCTGCGCATCTCCGAGGACATTATCTTTAAGGGCCTCACGCTCCATGGTGTGGTCGGGCGGCGCCTCTACGACACCTGGATCACGATGCAGAGCCTGCTCGCCAACAACCGCATTAATATCGAGCCGATTCTCACGCACCGCCTGCCGTTCGCGGACTTCGAGCACGGCATGGATCTGATGCGCTCTGGCCAGTGCGGCAAAGTGGTCTTATCGCTTCCCTGAGTAATCGCCCCGATGGGTATCGCCCCCATGAACGGGGGCGTCTTATTGACGGCTGTGCCGACACGAAGGGCGTGCCGCCCATGCCGAGCAAACTCGGTATGGCCCGAAGTGGCCTTCGTGTCGGAGCTTGCGACGTCAAAATGACGCCCCCGTTCATGGGGGCGATACCCATCGGGGCGATTACTCAGGGAAGCGGTATCATAGAGCATGCTACGCGATGTCCCTAAATTCTGGATTGCGGTACTGGCGGTACTGGGGATAGCCTGCACAACGTACTCGGTTGTGGGCATCTACTATATTCGGCTGGAGCAGCGGCGGCAGGCCGGGATGCAGGAAGTGATGGCACGCGCCCAGCCTATTATCGCCGCGCTCCGTACCTACCAAAAGCGATACGGCAAGCCTCCCGAGAATCTGCAAGCGCTCCAACAGCCTTTTCCCCAGCCTGGCCCGATGGCAAAGAACGGTTGGGAATATTCTCCCGGCAACACGGAGTGGACACTGGCAATTTCGGTAAGCTCTGACTACCCCCAAAGCTTGGGCGGCGGTGATATGTTCCGGTATTGCTCCGATGGCAAGTACCTCGCAGGGGGAGACGACGGCGAGCTGGAGCGTATTGGGGAGTGGGGCTACTCTACCTACTACTGAGGCGACGATGTATTATCTGCGGCGGTTTCGTTATTCGGTGAGCCGTCGCCAGGCTTCTTCGTATTTTTCGGCGGTCTTGGCGATGATAGCCTCGGGGAGGTCGGGGGGCGGGGCTTGCTTGTTCCAGCCAGGAACGGATTCGAGAAAATCGCGCAGGAACTGTTTATCAAAGCTGGGTTGTGCACCACCGGGCTGGTAGGTAGTAGCGGGCCAGAATCGCGACGAGTCTGGAGTCAGAGCTTCGTCAATGAGAATTACTTCGTTGTGTGTGTTGAGACCAAACTCGAACTTGGTGTCAGCTAAAATGATCCCACGGCGCTCGGCGTGGGCGGCGGCGAAGCTGTAGAGCCCCTGCGCGGCAGTGACCACGGCGTCGTAGTGCTCCCCGAGCAAATTCTGTGCTTCTTCTGGCGTCATGGGTTCGTCGTGGCCCGCGTCGGCTTTGGTGCTGGGCGTGAAGATCGGGGTGGGGAGCCGGTCGGACTCGACTAATCCCGCAGGCAGCGGGTTTCCCCAGAGATTGGAGCCGTCGGTTTTGTAGGCTTTCCAGCCCGAGCCGGAGAGGTAGCCCCGGATAACCGCCTCTATTTTTAGAGGGCGTGTGCGCTTGCAGAGCATCGCCCGACCCGTGAGCTTCTCGTCCCAGACACCCCCGACTGCGGCAAGCGCGGCGGCGATCTCCGTGTCGTCGGCAGTGATCAAGTGATTGGCAATTACCTCTTGTGTGATCCCAAACCAGAACACCGAGAGCTGGGTGAGAATGCGTCCCTTGCCCGGAATGCCTTGGGCCATCACCACATCAAAAGCCGAAATGCGATCCGAAGCCACCAGTAAGAGCTTGTCCTCGCCCACGGCATAGAGATCGCGCACTTTCCCCTGCCCGAGCTTCGTCAGGCCCACAATATTCGTTGTTAAAACTGTGCTCAACGCCAAACCTTTCCGATAATCTCCGACTCGAAGATTGCACCAAAGTCGCGGGAGTCGGTGGAGTTGTTGAT
>NZ_JAYUPA010000738.1:0-10179 GCF_043760365.1 Armatimonas sp. | reverse complement strand
GAGCGCGAGCGACAGAAAGCAGAGAGTGATCGCACCAGCGACAAAGCGATCAAAGAAGCCAAGGAGAAGGCTACGAAAGAATGTAGCAAGGGTAGCGGCAACTAACTTCCTGACCGCTTGGGGAGGCGGCTCCTCCCCCCTGCCAAGATGAATAACATTCATAAAGAAAGAAAACGAAAGAATTATGAACCTGAAACGTATTTTAGTACTACGCCGTATGGCGCTCTCGATGACACTTGCCATGACACTGCTTGGCGGCTTGGCAATGACCATCCCTGCCCGTGCAGATGTTGGCGTAGGAGCGGATCGCAATAAAGCGGAGCGTGAACGTATCGATGCCTGGGCGGAGCGTGACCGTATTAGGGCTGCTAATGACAAGATCAACGAGCGCGTGGAGCGCGTCAATGAGCTTATCAAGGGTGTTATGGAAGGTGCGATGCGTGCTGGTCGTGGCGGAGGGGGATAACCCTTTTGCGCATGAGGCTATTGATTGCGCATGAGACTATTGACCCGATCGGGTTGTTGCCTACAGTGTGGCACCAAGCGAAGCCTTCCTGCCCCGAAACTTTTTTCGGAGCATCGCCGCTCAAAGCCATTTCGTCGAGAGACGTGGCCCTCCCGATCAGGTCAGTAGCGGGGCAGTAAAGCTTAAATCCACCAGGCTTCCCGATATCAACGAGTCGCCGAGAAGCCAGAGTGATTCGGCGCTGGCTGAACTTCCTACTGCCTTCCCTGTGCAAGTGGTATAGGGTAGACAATTTACCAAAGAAAGACACCGTAATGGCAACCCGAAAACAGTTCCTGCTTACCGTACTGCTAAGTACGATCTCGCTTACGACCTCACATGCGAACCCGCCTTTAGACGATAACCGACCGCCAGATACGTCCGACGAGCCGCCAGAACCCCGCAATGAAATCCGCCCCCCGAAACCAGAAGTGATCTGGGTATCGGGCTACTGGGTTCGTACGAACTTAGAAATCCCATATGTCCCCCTTCATCGCCCCAAGCCGGATGATGATCGCCCCAAAACGGAGCGGGATCCAGAAGATCGTTTTTCGAGACAAAGCCGGAAGTGGGAGTGGGAGTGGGTTCCGGGGCATTGGGCGCTTGAGAAGCCTTTGCGAGAAATGAGAGAAAAGATGCCTGTGTCACGCGAGGGGTGTTTGTGGCAAAAAGAGCGATGATAGAGGCCTTGGCGGAAACTAAACGGGGGCAAGTCAAAGCCGCATCGTCTTGCCCGCCTCATAGCTCAACGCTTGGCGTCTTGGCGGCAAAAGCGGCAGAAATATCAACAGGCAAAATCCTATGACCAGTATGAAATGCTTTGTCTGTGGAATAATGTCACTGAATGATTAGAGCAAGCTAAAAATGGCGGGATCTCGAAAGGCAGGCTACAGCGTGAAAGATTTTGCAAAATCTTTGTTATCAATTTTAGTTCTGTTAACGGCATTGATCAATGCTATATTTCTGTATCAGAAATATATTAAGGCACCATCTAAAACAGATCCTGGTGCTGTGAGAGGATATACTCCATCCACTATGCCGACTCTGTATGAATTGCAGAATAAGAAAGAGCAATCTGTCGGTACTTTCCACAGTCTAGATACTCATCTTGCTAATAAACCAAAGGGTTCATATAATTTAGCGGACCCTTTTTCGGAATCAAGCATGGAAACGCATATAGAGAATGTTGAAAAAAAAGAAATAGGGGGGAAAGGGCTGGTAGGCAAAGGCCGGTTTAAATCAGATGTAACGGTTCAGGAAAAAGCGACTGGTGACTATGCTAATTTAATAAGGTCTCGACCCAAGTAAGATTTCGGCACTTCTATTTCGCCTCTGCCAATCATTGATATCGATGAGTGGCAGAGGCCGAGACTGCAGAACGGCAATACGAGGAAAGTCGGCGAGATAGAACGGTCTCTTGGGCTGGCGACCCTGGAGGTGGGTGCCTAAGGAGGATTCGTGACTCTGAGCAAGTACGGTTTGCGAGGTCATGTTATTTAGGCTGCTTCTGACCTGTACCCCTGATTTGGTTCAGCGACTGAGTTAGTCGCACCCTGCCCATCTGCCGTTTGGGGCAACGTGGAAGGGCGACGCCACCCCCTTCCCAAGGTGCTTCCACAGAGGTGGACGGGAAAAGGCGGTCACACAGCTACTCAAGGGGCCGCCGAAGGTGGCGTTCCCTCTAGAAACTTACTCAGTCAGTGGACTAGTTTTTGGGGGGCAACGCACAACGAGTTGACTCAAGAAAAGGGCGGTGCGGTATACTGATGTGGGCATGGTCGGCCTTGGTGTGATTGGATTTAAGCACCTTGTTGTACCGTGTTTGACCATGCCCGACTTGTTTGACCATGCCCGACTTGCCTAATCCAAACCCCTCAGTTACCGGAAACTAGAGATGCTATGAGTTTACCAGATGCCTAGGCTGGGGCGAGAGAGTAGCCAGGCTAATCGCATAAACTTTTGCGGCACATCCAACCTGTGATTTGTACATATTTATTGATAGTGTTTCGTGATTTCAGTAGGAGACCCTATGGAGGACTCTCACTCCTCGAGAGACCAATCCTCTCAGTAATTGATAGATGTTTTGTATTGCGGCTGAGGGGCTTCAAGTATATGCGATTAGCCTGGAGAGTAGCTGATGAAAGATGACCCGCGCCTCACGCGCCTGGATGCCTTCCGTGTCCGTATTGACAATCCTCAGGGGATTCCCACGACGCTCTTTGCCAGCGACGAGGTGCCCGTGGAGGCCAATGCTGTTATGGAACTGCTGGAGCTGCTCACGCTTCAGGAGTCCGTGGAGGCGTTTGCTGAGGCGCTGCCGGAAAGCTTCGACGAGACTCCTTACATCGAGCAAGTGGCCGTCACACCAGACTTTCATAAAGCACGCGGCGTTCCTGTGGGCACCGTGCTTGCGACGCGTGGTTTTATCGTGCCCCAGGCCATTGGAAGCGACATCAACTGTGGCATGCGCCTGCACGTCACCGGGCTGGATGCCGAGACGATTCTCAGCAAGCGCGAGGAGCTTGACACGACGTTTCGCCATCTCTTCTTCGAGGGCGGACGCAATATTCCCCTAACCGGCAATCAGCGGCGGGCGCTGTTTATGGAGGGCATCACGGGCCTGCTCAACACGGTTCCCAAGTCCCAAACCAACGGCACCTGGGCGCACTTCCACGACCTGTCCATCGCTGCTGAGCTAGGGCGAATTGACCACCACGGCAGCCCGAAGGCAGAGCGGGTCTTTGCCCTCGACGACTTTATTGGCCAGTCCGACACGCTCAGCCGAGACAACCAGATCGGGAGCATTGGGGGCGGCAATCACTTTGTGGAGATTCAGCGGGTCGAGAAGATCCTAGATGGCGCGACTGCGCACGCCTGGGGGATCAAGCCCGGCATGGTGACGGTGATGGTGCACACGGGCTCGGTGGGGATTGGGCACCTCTGCGGCAACTACTACCGCGATGTGCTGCGTAGCCTCTATCCCAGCTCCCTCAAGCACCCCGACAACGGCATCTTTCCTCTGCCCCTTGCCAGCCCCGAGGCCGCGCTCTTCTGGGACGCGTTCCACAACGCTGCCAATTTTGCCTTTGCAAACCGGATGTTCTTAGCCCTCATTGCCCTGCGCGGTCTGCACCAAGTCTGCGGTGAGAGTTCGTCGTCGTTGCTCTACGATGCCCCGCACAACTATCTCTGGCGAGAGAAGAATGGCCAGATTCTCCACCGCAAGGGCGCGTGCCCCGCACGCGGCTACGAGGCCATGGCCGACACGGAGTTTGCCTACACGGGCGAGCCGGTTCTCGTCCCCGGTTCCATGGGCACGAGCAGCTTTATCCTCGCCGGGCGCGGCAACCCCGAGTCGCTGAACAGCGCCAGCCACGGCGCAGGCCGTGCTCTTTCGCGCGGCGATGCGCTCCATGGCCACGAAGCCGAGTTCCAGGCATTTCTTACGCGTTTCCGCATCGTTACCCCCACAGACCTGCGCCGCCAAGATGTCAAGAGCCGCCGCGATATTGTCGAGAAAAAGCTCGATGAGATTCGCCAGGAAGCGCCCTACGCTTTCAAAGGAATTGGCCCCATCATCGAAACCCTACACGGCGCACAGATCGCCCAGCCTGTCGCCGAGCTCACGCCCCTGATGACGATCAAGGGGTAGGAACATACTACCAAATTCGCGTGACGGGGAAACTATCTAAAACGGCATCAATACTAACCAAGAGCATCCCCTCACAGATGGCTTGAGCCACAAGAAGGCGGTCAAAGGGATCACCGTGGTCTTGGGCGAACTGCCCCGCCAGTCGGGTGTGCTGGTTGGTGATAGGGCACTCCTTTGCGCCAAGCAGAGAGGCAGGGCAAGCCCGTGCGTCAAGAGTGCCGTTCCCGGCAACACCAAGAAATTCATGCCTTGAAGGAGCGGGGCACTCCCATTTTGACCATCTCCCGGCAACTCGGGATAAGTCGCAGCACGGTTTACCATTACCTCCGTGTCCAAGAAGACGGCGTTCGCCACCGCTCTCACCGCTCCTCTAGCATCCTGGATCCCTTCGTGGCCTATCTCTCGGAGCGCTTTGAGGGAGGATGTCAGAACGGAGTTCAACTCTGGCAAGAAATCAAGAAAATGGGCTATCCTGGCTCGCGCAAGATGGTAGCCGTTTGGATCGCCCAGCAAAGAGTATCAGGTTCTGAGCCTCGATATGAATCTCCAGCCGTGGATTCTCCCAAGGAAAAGACCTCCTTGCGCACAAGTTCTTCTCAGCACACCAGCTCGTCGCGACAATTTTCCTGGTTCCTTTTGCGTCCACAGGAGAGCCTATCCCCTGCGGAACAAGCGATCCTGGTCAAGATTGAGCAATCCTGTCCCGAACTGTCGCGAGCACGTACGTTAGCCAATGAGTTCGGCATGCTGGTTCGCCAACGTGATGAACAAGGATTGCCTGGCTGGCTCTCGTCGGCATTGGAGAGTGATGTCACGGAGATGAAGAGCTTCGCCTCGGGTTTGCTCAAAGATGAGTCTGCGGTACGTGCCGCCCTCTCGCTTGAGTGGAGTAATGGCCCCGTTGAAGGTCAGTTCAACCGTCTCAAGTTCGTGAAACGCTCGATGTACGGTCGCGGTGGTTTCGCGTTGCTTCGTGCTCGGGTTTTGCATCGCCATGCAGCTTGACTGCCGTCAGGCTGCCTGACAAGGGGTCTGCCGAGGATCCTAGGCAATTTTCTGTTTGGAAACCATGGTCAGGGGCGCAAATCGTTATCTTGGTGGGGCTGCACAGCTCGAAAATGAGGAGAGGGTTGCCTCAAGACTGTCGCCTACTGCGTTTCACCAAAAGGCCGGAAGAACCATTTTCCTGGACCATTATAGATTTTAGTGCTCTTCCTGCTTTCAGTGGGGAGAAAAAATTCTTCTCGCACAAGCCCAGTAATATTGAAAACCTCGCCTCTCGCTCGTTAAAGCAGCAACAACCAATCGACAGGCAACAACCAATCGATAAACCAATATCTCAGAACATTAGAAAGAAAAAAGTAAAACCATGAACTCTCGCTTATTCACTAACCATATGAAGTCTCTCGCTACTTGGAAGCTAGTCAGTCCCATCCTGAGCCTCGTGCTTACTGGTCTTAGTCTTTCCGTAGCACCTGTTCAAGCACAGGCTTCCCTGACAGTCCAGGTTCCCTCAAGTGCAATGGGTATCGTCAATGGCTGTGGGCTTGATCCACTCTCTTCCCAAGGGCGGGTTCTCCCCTATAAGCCCACCGCTCCCTTTGAGCCTTGCTTCCCTCGTCCTCAGGTTGACCCAAGCTTCAATCTTGCTGGTGACTCGGTGGTGTCTGAGCATGGATATGAGTATGAGGCTGCCTTCGCCGCTGGCTTGGCACAGGGTAAAGAGGATTTAGGCCGAGGTCGCTACAACCCCAAGGGAATTATCTTGGGAGCTACAGCTGAAACTGACCGTGGCTTTAGGGATGGTTACGCCCGGGCTATCGAATAATTAACCGATGTGTTGCGGAAGTACGATGTGTGGCGGAAGTGGCTGGTTCGTCTCATGAAAATAAAATAGCCAAAAAAACCAGAAAGAAAAAAGAAAGAACTATGAAGAAGAATTTTACGCTGATGGCCCTGGGCCTCAGTCTACTTGCCCTGTCCTCTAGCAGTGCATTTGCCCAGAAAGAGCGCTCAGATCGCCCGGTGCGTGAGAGCCCGGTGCGTACGGAGACTGAGATGCGTCAGATCGACCCTCCGATGCGCAACGCACCGGAGCAGGTTATCAAGGATACCATCAGCGGTTTTAAAGCCGCTGGGCCAGCGGGAGCGGTCATTCGTGGCCTGCTCTCCACAGGAGACAAGTCTCGTCAATGAGGCTAATCCCCTCAATGGGAAGGGAGTCGCTCCTCCCTCCCCATATTCCCAAAGTCACAATCTAATTGGCAACTCAATGTTGCAAGAGTGCAGACCCACAACCAGGCCTGCAATTTCAAAAAACAAACTCGATCGCACAAACCAAATAGTAAATAACCAAGTCCCAAAAAAGAAAGAAACTACCATGAACACTATTAACAACACCAACCTGTCTCGTAACAACACCAACCTGTCTCGCTCTACTCTGCTGCTTGGCCTTGCCTTGATGGGCAGCATCGCCGCGACTGTCTCACCTGCGTTTGCGGGTGACAATGACAAAGAGAAGGTTCGTTGCGAGCTTCGTGACAGCCTGGGTAGCTCGGATAAGAATAGTGTCCGTGACGATCTCAATCGTAAGGAGTGCCGCGAGTTTGGTGGCAAAGAGATTCCTCAAAAGAAAGACTAGTGGGTCATTTGGCTCGCTAGCATGATTCGTTTTTCGACTCTCCGCTGATGTGGATAAGGGATTATCGTAGGACCGCTCCTCAGCGGTATCCCAGACGCTTAATTGCGTCACCGAGCCAAATGACCCACTAGTCACTTTATCCCTCTAAGGTCTAACCAGCCGGGATAGTCTGCTCCTCTACTGAGCATCGATCCCTTTAGGGAGGTGGCTCCTCCCTCTGAACTACGAAAACCGAACCGGTTATTAAAACCGAACCAACTAGGAGAACCTAACCATGAATATGAAAAATGCTAACTGGAACCGCCGTATCTGTTCCTCCCTCCTACTGACAGTTGCGCTCGCTTCCCTGGCGAGTATTATGCCAAATGCTGCAATAGCATCGGATGAGAGAGTCGTGAATAGTCTCATCACAAAGACATTGGATGATGCCCCTAAAGTCAAATATCCTAGAGACGACCGTTATGAAACGGTGCAGTGTAGTCTATGTGGTGCTAGATTCGAAGCAAAGCGGGAGGACGCATTCGACTTCGACGCGCTTCGAGGTTCCGGCCATCGAGGCCTTGACTCTCCGAAAGATCGACGCAATCGCGAAACAAAGGGCCTATGCGAGCGATGCGCTAGCCACCGACACTATAGTCCTTGCTACCCTGATACCTGGGACGGATTATCTTGGTGCGAAATCTGTAGTAGCAATCACAAGGAGTATATTAACCGCCGCAATGTTCGACGAGGTGAGATATATGATAATTTAATGGACCGGTTTTCATATCATCTCCCGGAGAGTGCTAAAAATGTACGTAATGAGATCCACTAACATCTTCTTAGCGTTCACGCTCACCGCACTGTCGATGCTAAGCCCTGCTCCAACCTTGGCGGGCTCAGCGCCCCAAAGTCCTCGGGAAGGAGCTGTATCCCGGCAAAGACGAGACGACAACGCTATCAAGAGAATCGATCGGTTTTCCCTCACTCTCACCGTGGATCTTGAAACCGCGCTTGCAAACATCCGAGCAAGCGGTAAGGGGCAGATCGAGCCAACTTCTCGTGTCTATGTTCCATGCCCAGCCGAAGACGAGTTTCAAGATGTTCTCTCCGTAAAGGTGCAGGTCGACGGGAGCCCGGTCAATCTGATGGAAGTCAAAGAAGCTGGCGGAAGGAAGCTATACGCCATTCACGTCGATAGTCTCACCTCTCAAAGCCTAGCGGTGACCTATGACATGGTGCGCTATCAAGTCGATAAGTCCGACAAGGTGAAATACACAAACAGAAATTTAAGGCCGCCTTCCGATGAAGAATTCAAATTTTACACAAGAGATCTCGGTTTGGGGGCCGACAAAGAAGATTTTAAAAATTTGGTTGCTTCAGTTGGGTTGCAGAGAAACGCAAATGAAGGTGAGTATGCTTATGTATCTAGGCTCTGCCGTTACTTCACGGCAAGGCTGAATTATCGAGCGGAATACTTTCCGGTATCTAATGCCGTTGAGTTCATAACAAAATTAAGGCCAGAAGTAGATTGTATCTATTCTGCGCAGTTAATTCATTCCTTCCTTTGCGCGGCCCAAATACCATGCAGAGTAAACTCTGTTGTTGGCATTGATGAATCCAATCAAATTCGTTTTCATCGTGTAAATTATTTCTGGGATTCACAGAGGGGATGGCTTCCGGTAGATTTAAGTTTTTTTGTAGCTTCTCAACGTCAAGATATAGTTGATTATCTGGGTCGAGACTCTACATTTATCTTGCTTGACTATCCAAGGAGTGCTGTCGATATGGGTGTTGATGTTCTGTATAGGGTAATGATACCTGAATTAAAAAGGTCCGTTACGTATCCTCTCGCTTCAGGACAAAATCTTTTTCTCTTATATAGTTCAGGACAAGTTACTTTTCTTGTGCCAAAGGGATCCCATACTCCCCTCTTGGTTAAATCCCGTGACTAGGTTCCTAACTGCATTCCTAGCCTGCTTATCTGCCGAAGCCGTCCGAGGCATGCACCGGAGACTGCTTCGGTAGGAGTATAATTCATCACTCCCCACTGATACCGTTTCAACTCAGCAGTTACGAACTATGTTTTGATTTCTGCCAGTAAGACAGTGCCAAAGGAGCAATTAAAGCAATTGTGCCCGAAACTACTCCGAAGATGAGTGGATTATTTTGCGGGACGGACGATGAAGATGCAGACATTGAAATTCCTGATGCAATTCCAAATAACAGTGCCCATAAATACCAAATACGCGGAAAGTTCCGAGCCGATGTCATAGCGATTAAGCTTGCAACCGCAATTATCCCAAGAAGCCAAAGTATAAATCCAAAAAGCATTAGCGCAACAGGGATCACAAATCCCAATATTATACAAAGGATTCCTGATACTACACCCCACAGAATCTTTAGTGCTGATGATTTCATACATTCCCCTAGTCTTGTTTTCTATTAAGCGTTTCGCTGCGGCAGTATTAGGTCCCTTTTAAGGCGTGTAATCCTGACGTTTGACTGGACAGTTTTTGGACTACGAGATTGTAGCATTTTCGCTCCGGAGCGGCAAGGCGAGTTTCGCTACAGGCATAGGTAGCGACGACGCGTCAAGCATCTGGTCACCACCCCTTAGAAGCACCTCTGGTCAGCTCCCGTGAATTAGGTCCATAACGCTCTTCGGTTCCCGACCCTAGGAGGGAAGTTCAAACTCCCTCAAGAAAGGAACCAGAGATGAAAGCAGGACAGTTTAGCAACGAACAGATCGTCGCGATTTTGCAGGAAGTGGAGAAGGGCGAGAAGACCGTCACCCAGCTCGCCCAAGAGAAAGGCGTTTCAGACGCCACCATCTACGCCTGGCGAAAGAAGTTTGGCGGGCTTGCCACCCGTGATACCACCCGATTCAGAGAACTTGAAAAGGAGAATGCCCGCCTCAAGAAGCTCCTAGCTGAGAAGGTCTTGGAGAACGATGTCATCAAGGAGGCACTCTCAAAAAACTTCTGACCGCTCCCCAGAAACGTAGCTTTGTTTCCTTTGCCAAGACACGAGGGCTCTCCCAGCGTAAGGCTTGTCGGCTCGTCAAGCTTTCCCGCTCGGTAGCTCGCTATCGTGTTCGACCTGGCAAAGACGATGAAGCCCAACTGGTGGAGCGGATACAGACCATTGCCAAAAAGAACTGTCGTCGAGGCTATCGCTTGGCTCATCATCAGCTCAGGCGAGAAGGCTTAAAGGTCAACCACAAGCGCATCCATCGCCTCTGGCGACGTGAGGGCTTGTCAGTTCGCCCCCGCCGCTCGCGAAGCGTATCCGAGGGCAAAAGCCCGTGGAAAAGGCGGTGGCGACGGCTCCCAACACGATCTGGTGCCTCGATTTCGTGGAGGACAGAACTCTGGATGGTAGGAAGTTGAGGATCTTATG
>NZ_JAYUPA010000737.1:0-3550 GCF_043760365.1 Armatimonas sp. | reverse complement strand
AGTGAACCGCCGCTCTGGCACCAGGCTATTTTTCCTCTAGAAAAGCGGTCAGGGTCACCGAGAAGCGGCGGGTTTCGCCCGGTTCAATGGACTGGAGGTGTCCGGCTTCGCGCTCGGCGGCACGGCCTAGTACTTTGCAGTTCGCGGGTTCGATGCCGCAGACATACTCGCCCTCGCCCATCATCTTCCAGAGCGTCAGGTGCGGGAACTCGGATTTTTTGTAGGCGATTCGCACGCCAAAGCCCGAGGGATTGACCATCTCAATAACCACGTCTTCGGTGGGAATGTTATGGAAGAAGCACTGCTCAGCGTAGCTCGGTATTGGGGCGGTGAGGGTGTTGGCGGTCGCGTGGCCCGCCTCAGCGGCGGCATCGCGTGGGATGCTGGTGGTGCCTTTCGGGAAGCGAATCACGGTGCCTTCGTCTACCAGTGGCCAGCCAAAGTTTAAGTGGTAGAGCAGCATTAATGGGGAGGTCTTGAAGCCCTCGTTGATGACGGTGTCGGTAATCGTCATGCTCGTGCCGCCCACGGGGGTGGAGATCGTGCGCTTAAGCCGTAGGTTCTCGCCAAAGACCGTGGCCTCGCGCATCGTCCCTTCCACAAAGACCGTGGCCTCGCTGCCTTCCCAGTCCGTCCAGGCACTCGCACTCTCCGCGGGGAGGTGCGAGAGGCGCCCGTGAATGCCCAGAGCTTCTTCACCGTCTTGGTTGGACGCGCCCGCGTTGCTTAAACCGCAGCCCGTGAGCAGTCCGCCATGAAAGGTCTGGAGCCAGCCGCGACCCTCAGGGACAAACGCGTGCGGACTCGCCCAGCCCGTTGCCGAGACCCAGGCAAACGGGACGCCAAAGAGGCTCGCCGCCCCGATATCCATGCCACGTGAGAAGAGAACCGTGAAGTCTAAACCGCCGCCGGAGCGCACCCGTGCTGCCTTGACGCCGCTCTGGACGCCTTCCTCGTAGGTGAAGCGCTCGACGCCCGCGACTTGAATCAGATCGCCCATTCGCTGCGCCAGCTCACGGCGCGCGTAGGTCTTGCCAAAGAGAGTTACCATGCACCCAATTTTACCTGATAAAACGGGAGGCATCGCCTTGATTGGCTTCATCCTCTGGTTCTTCTTTGGCAAGCTAAAGCGGGTACACTAGGGGCACGATGCTAGAAAAATTTGCTCTCGCCACTGACGCTGCGTCCCCAGAAGTCGCCCGAATCCTACAGCTAGAAGCCAATCAGGAGCGCCTGTTTCTCATCTGCACAGCACTAACGGAGCTGATTCGTGATAAGAGCCTTGCTACGGAAACAGAAGTAATTGCTAAGCTTCAGGAGGTGGATCTGCGCGATGGGATGGCGGATGGCAAGTTCAGCGGCGTCCAGATTGTCGCCTGTCCGCACTGTGGCAACCGTACCAAGCGCCGTCACCAGAACTGTATCTACTGCGGCAAGTCACTGGAGCTGCCCGAACCCGAGCTGTCCGAACCTGAGCAGCCCTAGCAAGTGCCGCTGATCTAGCCGGCCACGATCTCAACATTGGCGCGGGGAACGGTGACTTCCTCGCCGCTAGAGTTCAGTGTGGCGCGCAGAACGCGCACCTCGGTGCCGGAGTCCACTTGGACGAGCTGGGTGGGAAGCTCAGTGACCGTGGCCAGAGCGCCGAAGTAGGGCTCGCGAATAATACGGATAGGAGCACCCGGATGGAGTGTGAAGTCCAGTGTCACTTCGTCCTGGTGGTTAGCGCCCTGCTCTGGTGTCTCGTCCGCAACAATCACCTCGGGGCGGATGACTCCCGCGCGGATCTGGGTGGCTCCTGAGATGGCGGCAGTGCGGCCCTCCAGGGACTTCAGCAGGTTGAAAGTGCGGGTTGCCATCGCGATGGTTCCGAAGCCCTCGGTGAGTACGAGCGTGAGCGGAATGTTCTCGTGGCCCGTGATCGCCACTCCGATATCGTAGCCTAAGTAGTCCACCATATCTTTGTCAATAATTCCGCCAACCACAATTCCCACGACTCCCATATCCGCGGCCTTCTTCAGAGCTGCCCCGGAGATATTGGAGCCGCCCACAATGACTTTTCCAGCCAAGCTGGGATTGATATCGTTCTCTGTGAGGGGCTGATCCGGGCTCTGGGAGACCATTTGCAGAGGCGCCCGTCGCTCGCCGCCGAGTCCGAAGATACCTTGGATTAAGGCACCGTGCGCCGTGATCTGGACCCCCTCGCCCTCCAAAACTTGCGTGATTCGGCCCGGAATGTAGGCCGTGATCTCCACCGGAGTGGGCGCCTCGCGGATACCGACATTGCCGGAAATAGGGGAGATGATCTCGATAATCCCTGAGGTGCTGGCCTTGGCATCCGCGATAAAGAACTTGTTAAAGAGCCCCTTGGTGCGTGCGATAAGATCACCCCTCTCCACCCGGTCACCGAGTTTGATGGTGAGCAGATCGGGCACTTCGGAGGCATCTACGCCCAGCCGAGACGCCACTTTGACAGTCTGCATGATGCCGGGCAGATTAGCCCGCGCGACGGCGCTGTCAGGGAGCACCCAGTCGTCTGCTTTTACCAGAACTTCGCCTTTGAGTGGTAGGCGACGGATCTTGACGATTGTTGTTCGAGCGCTGACGGTCAGCCCCGGTGTGTAGCCACTAGCCATGGTTGTCTTTTTGTCCCCAGATCAAGTGATAGTAGAGTAGTGCCTCGGTCGCGCCGTGCACGCTGAAGTGCGGTGAACACTGCGCCTTAAGCTCATTTTGGGTGAGCCGAATAAAATAAATTCCGCCGGGATGATGCCCCTCGCGCTGGCTCGACCAGCTGATGGGCGGCCCCCAGCGGTACGCCGAGAGTGCCAGCCGTCCGCCCTCTTTTGCGGACTTGCACGCCCGCGCTAAGTGCTTCAGTGCGCCGTCGCGCGCCTCCGGTGTGGGAATATGCTCGTAGACTCCAAACGAGCCCACTCTGTCAAAAGCATCGGAGCGTGTCGGAAGCCGGGAGAGATCCGCCTGCACAAAGAGTACCCGATCTGCGAGCTCCGGGGGGACTTTTGTCTTGGCGACCCGCAGCGACTCCCGCGAGAAGTCCACACAGAGCAGGCCACGGGTGCGCTCTGCAAACGTGCGGGTCATGCGCCCGGTGCCGCAGCCGCCCTCCAGCATTAAGTGGGAGCTTTCGAGCGGCAAGAACTTTAGTGTCAGGGGAACCTCGTAGTAGGTGAAGAGCTTCAGCCCTAGCATCTGGTCGTAGGACTTGACCTGGGCATCACGCGCCTGCATCTCCGAGCGCTTCTCCGCCACCTCGGTATCATCGGCGGGCCCACCCCGCAGAGCGTCGGGCAGGAGGTTGGCAATGCCATCGGTAACAGGGTAGCTGCGTCCGTCGTCGGTTGTTAGCGTCCCCTGCTCACTGACACCATCCCAGCCCGAGAGCGCCGCGCCCGTTTCCGGGCAAATCAGCAGTGAGAGGAGCTCCTCACGAATTGTCACGGGCGCAGTATAGCCGAGATTTGCTCCTATCGCATCTTTGCGGTATCAAGTGCTACATGACACAAGCTATTGCCTTTGCACTGATCGC
>NZ_JAYUPA010000736.1:0-3556 GCF_043760365.1 Armatimonas sp. | reverse complement strand
GCTTGAGTGCAGCGCGGCCCGAGCGCGGAGAGAGAATGATCTTGCTCTCGCTGATGCCCACATCGGCGGGGTCCATGATCTCGTAAGTGGTGCGCTCTTTGAGGATACCGTCTTGGTGGATTCCCGAGCTGTGGGCAAAGGCATTGGCCCCGACAATGGCCTTGTTGGGCTGCACCAAAATCCCCGTGCGGTTGCTCACGAGGCGGCTGGTCTTGAAAAGCTCACGGGTAGTGATCCCCGTTTCGAGGCCGTAGTAGTCGCGGCGGGTCTTGAGCGCCATCACGACTTCTTCCAGGCTAGTGTTTCCCGCCCGCTCCCCAATCCCGTTGATCGTGCACTCGATCTGCCGTGCGCCGTTGTGCGCGGCGGCGAGCGAGTTGGCGACGGCCAGCCCGAGATCGTCGTGACAGTGTGCGGAGAAGATCGCTTTGTCGGCGTTGGGGACGCGCTCCAGCAACATCTTGAAGATCGCGCCGTACTCCTCGGGTGTGGCATAACCCGTGGTATCGGGCACGTTGATCACGGTCGCCCCGGCATTGATGACCGCCTCGACCACGCGGCAGAGGTAGTCGGGATCAGCGCGTCCGGCATCTTCTGTGAAGTACTCAATGTCCTCGCACCCGAGGGATTTTGCGTAGGCCACGGCGCTGACCCCCATCTCCAGGGCCTCATCACGGCTCTTGCGTAGCTTGTGTTTTAAGTGGTTGTCCGAGACCCCCAGACCCGTATGAATCCGGGGGCGCTTGGCCGATTTAAGCGCATCCCAGGCCACATCAATGTCCTTGCGAACCGCGCGTGTCAGCCCGCACACGGTCGCGCTCTGCACTTGCTTGGCAATGCGCTGGACGGCATCAAAATCCCCAGGCGACGAGATCGGAAAACCCGCCTCGATAATATCCACCCCGAGGCGCTCAAGCTGCCGGGCGATCTCCAGCTTCTCCTCGACGTTGAGTGCGGCCCCCGGCGACTGCTCGCCATCGCGGAGCGTGGTATCAAAAATATAGACTCGATTGCTCATAAAATCTTTCTTATTCGCCGATGGAGATACGCTCCCCTAAAAACTTTGGGCGAGTGCGCAGTACCCAGGCATCTAGTACTGCCTGCGCCCGAGCGAGAATCTCGCGCCGGGCGGTTTTTCCCTGTGGAAAGTCGCCCGTGCCTGCATCGAAGGCCACAGCCTCTATTTCGTTTGCATGAGCCAGAAAGAGCGCCCGCTCGTTGTGAAAACGTTGCGAGATAATGGTCAGCTTGCTCTGTCCAAAAACCTCTTTTGCTCGAACCAGCGAGTCGAGTGTCCGAAAGCCCGCGTAGTCGCAGATGATCTTGTTTTTGGGCACTCCTGCAGCAATCAAATCCCGTTTCATCGTGAGGGGCTCATTGTAATCGCTCCGCCGGTTGTCACCAGAGACCAAAAGAGCCGTCACCTTTCCCGCTTTGTAGAGCTTCGCGGCGGCGGTGATTCTCTGAGTGTAGTAGGCGTTGTGCCGCCCCCGAGCAATAAACTTATTCGTCCCTAGCACGAGGCCCACATGGTTTGTTGGAAGCGCCGCCAGCGCGTCAAAATGACGCCCCGATGCGCCTCCGAGCACGATGAGCTGGCAGGCGATAATCAGAACCAGCGGCAGGGTGAGCAGAAGCGCCAGTACGGCCATGACGCGCCGTACCGCTCGCTTTTTTAGTGTCTTTGCTGCACCTCGGGGGTGCGCAGATACCAGACTAATGCCCATAGTAATACGGTGACGACGATAATACCGACTCCTGCCAGGCACCCCAGGCAGGTCTTGTCCACATCGCTGATCTTTGACGCCAGCGTGGGGAAGCGGTCCCGGTCCGCACGGGCCGGAAGCTCTTGAGTATCCGGGGCTCTCTTTCCCCCGCTGGCGTCACTCATGGTTTATTTTAGAGCTCGATCTTGCTCTGAACGCTCTGCTGCACGGGCACCTCGGTCTGCGTGGTGGCGGTGGCAGGCTTCTTCATCCAGCTCATCATACCCCGAAGCTCACGCCCGACAACTTCAATGAGATGATCATTATCGCGCTTTGCCAGGGCATTGAAACTCGGGCGATTGGCTTTATTCTCTAAAATCCACTCTTTGGCAAACTGTCCGGTCTGGATCTCATCGAGAATCCGCTTCATCTCGGCCTTGGTCTCGGAGCCGACGATGCGTGGGCCACGGGTCATGTCGCCAAACTGGGCGGTGTCCGAGATCGAGTAGCGCATCCCCGCAATCCCAGACTCGTACATCAGGTCCACGATGAGCTTCAGCTCGTGGAGGCACTCGAAGTAGGCGATTTCCGGCTGGTAGCCCGCCTCGACCAGCGTCTCAAACCCGGCTTTTACGAGCGCTGTCGCGCCGCCGCAGAGCACCACTTGCTCGCCAAAGAGATCGGTCTCGGTCTCTTCCTTGAACGACGTTTCCAGCACGCCGGCACGGGTTCCGCCCACGCCCTTGGCCCACGCCAGCGCACGGGCTTTTGCCAAGCCTGTCGCGTCCTGGTGAATCGCGATCAGACACGGCACGCCCGCGCCTTCGGTGAAGACGCGGCGCACGAGATGGCCGGGGCCTTTGGGGGCGCACATAAACACGTCCACGTCGGTCGGGGGCACGATCTGCCCAAAGTGAATATTGAAGCCGTGGCCAAACGCAATCGCCTTACCCGCCGTCAGATGCGGCTTGATCTCGGCGTTGTAGAGATCCCCCTGGAACTCATCGTTCACCAGGATCATGATCACATCGGCCTTCTTAGACGCCTCGGCGACGGTCAAAACCTCAAAGCCATCCGCGACGGCTTTATCCCAGCTCTTGCCCGGTCGCAGGCCAATAATTACCTTCATCCCGGACTCCTTCAGGTTCAGCGCATGTGCGTGCCCTTGTGAGCCGTAGCCAATGACCGCCAGGGTCTTTCCCACCAACACATCAAACGACGCATCGGCGTCGTAGTAAATCGTAACAGGCATAGTTATTCTTTTTCTTTCTGGTTAAATTGTCAGCCAAGGCCTGAAAGTCCCTGGCTGGGCGTGATTTCGTCACAAGCGGCCCGAGGTCGCGTTGATTCGGGCGGGCTGCCTAACTCCTGCGGGCTCGGCCCGCTTCGCGCTTTCGCGGTCTTAGGCGGGGACTTTCAGGCCCCGCCTATTGCGACGATTGCTGGGGCAGCGCTTCCGCCGCCGCTCTCTGTACGTCGCCGTTGCTTTTGGATCGCTGAGGCTTTCACTTCTTCAAGCCAGGCATCGCGCTCAGCCTCGGAGTCGAAGCGAGCGACATGGATCGGCTCGCTCGGGTCGGCGACGATAACGCAGGGACGGTTTTCTGGATCATAGGCACGTAAAAGACGCGGGTCGTCCGGGTAGACGCGCTCCCGCTGCGTGAACCGTGAGACGAGTGATGCCATGGACGGCACGATTTCCTCGGTCATTTCTCGCTCTCCGATTCCGTGACCGTGTCTTCAAGCCGCCGAGCGTTGCCGCCTGCGAGGACGGGTGTTCGTGGCAGAAGGGGCGCAGGGACGGGGGCGTCTGGATCGCCGCCTTCCTCATCTGGTTTGGGACGATCCAG
>NZ_JAYUPA010000735.1:0-3565 GCF_043760365.1 Armatimonas sp. | reverse complement strand
ATTTGAGGGGTTGAGTTTTAGAGGAAAGGGAAGGGAAACGAGATATGGACAAGAATGCGCCGCGCTATGCGGACATTATCCAGAAAGCGCGAGAGTCGGAAGCTGCCGAGCCGGAGCAGGAAGTCGAAGAGGGAGTCACACTACCAGAAAGCCAGACTGTCCCGCTTCAAGCAGCTCCAGGCAAGGTGTCGAGGAGATGGTAAACCTCACGATTCGGGTGCCTAAGCGCCTCAGGATGCACTGGGTCGCTGAGGCCAAGAGGCATGACACTAGTATCACTGCCGTGATCACCGAGGCGCTCAACGCCAGATTTGGAACACCCGGATAGTTCTCCCGAAGTGTTCTGGTTGCCTTGGAGAGGCCAACGAAGCAACCCGAGGGAGAAGACATACAGAGGCATGCGTTGTTATCGTTTGCTGGGTTGGCCGTTGGTGGTGATCGGGGAATTGACGGAGCACTAGGGCGAGCTCTGCTACCCCTGTAGCCTCTCCGCTCGGGAAGTTGCCGGTTCCCTGGCCGCGCGTGCCTTAACCTCGACGAAATACCGGAGCATCTTCACTACCGCCCTCCAACCAGACTACCGCCCTCCAACCAGGCCATTAACCAATTTGAATTGGGCAACAATGTCCATGTTTGTTCAGAGCCGGGCAGCAGCAAGTTCGACGATCGGCCACAGGGGGCGCTGACCGCTGGTGACACGATGCCTGCTATACTCCTCCTGCGGGGAAGGAGCATCTGATGAAGAGAAATATTTTGGTTCTTGTCGTTTTCGGTGCCTGTTCGAGCGTTGCCATGGCACAGGTAGGCGGTAATATCGGCTATTCACAACAGGCAGGCGGCAGCGCCAAGATGGAGCAGAACGAGCGCAATAAGCGTGTGCTCACCCACGACGAGCTCCCTCCCAGCGGCACCAGCTTTTTCGTTGAGGCCAATGTCTTGATGAATGTCAAAGCCGATGAGTATGTCGCCGTCTTCGCGCTGGCACAAGAGGGCACCACCCCCACAGAGTGCAGCCAGAAAATGGATGCCACAATCCATCAGTTCGCTGAGGAACTCAAAGCCTTGGGAATAGGCCGCAATGATTTCTTCGTGGACTTCGCGGCACAGAATAAGATCTACAGCTTCGAGGTGACCGGCGAGGTGGCTAAGGAACGACTCTCAGGGTTCGAGCTGAAGAAGAACATTGCCATCCACTACAAGGACAAAGCGCTCTTGGATCGGCTCGTTCTGGCTGCCTCTCACTCACAGATCTTCGATCTGATCAAGGTGGACTATATTGTCACCAACCCCCTCGCGGTTCAAAACAAGCTCATGGCGGAAGCTGCCAAGGTGCTCAAGCAGAAGACCACACGGCATGAGCAGCTCCTGGGCATCAAGCTGCAAAAGTCGCCCCAGATCTATGCGGAGAAACCCAGTATCTACTACCCAACCGAACAGTACGACTCCTATAGCGCCTATGAGACAGAGGATATCAGCGCAGGCTATTACCGCCAGAAATACGTTATTCAAAGCGTGCGCAAGAGCCGTACGTTCTTCTTTAACCCTTTAAACGCGAAGAACTTTGACACTGTGATCAATCCGGTCGTGATCGAGCCGGTGGTTCAATTCACGCTTTACCTCAAGGTGAAGTACGAGCTTGAAAACCCCAAGACGGCAGAGCCGACTAAGAAGCCCGCTCTCAAGAGGCACTAAACCCCATAAACAGGAGCTGAACAAACATGGCTGTAAATTTCGGCCACTTCCCCGACCTTCCCTTCCTCGTCCGATAAGTCTGCTTATGGTGCCTCAACTCGGGGTTTTCCATGAGACAATACTGAGACGAGAGAAACAAGGTAGGCTTTCCATTCCCGGCCAGGATGCTCCTCTATACAGTCTCCTGGCCTCTGGTAGCTCCTGAGTAGGTCTATCCTACTCTCTACTCTTCTAGTTTCTCTGTGGCACCAGGGGCCGCTTTCGCCGTATACTATACTCATAGTCACCTGGGAAACCATAGACTAGCAAGCGATCTACTCCACCGGGAGTGAGATCGCTTTTTTGTTTTTAAGGCTCCTTTTCCTGTACTCTAAAATGCAGCCCTTGTGGCCCTAAAGTGAAGGAATCGTGATGCTGTTGGCGAATTCAAACGGCGGATGGCCGTCCCTCTACGAAAGGTTCTCCCTAGGGGTGGTTCCGGGGTATTTCGGGCACCACGGGGGATTCGCCAACAACATCGTTGATTGTCACGCACCAAGAACTGAGGGAACTTGGTGTGTGGCACTGTAATCTTGTCAACACTCTCTCTAGAAAGTCAATACGATGAAAACCAAATGTGAGATCGCCGGGAAGCGGTTGAGGCACAGCTATGAGTGATCTAATTGCTATTACTTACCCCGACCCAAACCGGGCGGAAGAGGTACAGACTCTCCTCCGCCACCTACATGCCGATCATTGTCTAGAAATAGACGACACCTGCTTCGTCACAAAAGACGAAGCAGGTGCGATCCATGTCCATCAGTTTCCATTGGATTCACCTGCTCCTGCGGAACACGCAGGAGCAGCGGTAAATAATGGTTTCTGGGGGATTATGCTCGGTACACTTTTCTTAAACCCTATTTTGGGAGGCATGATCGGAGCCAGTGTAGGGACATTGGCAGATACAACAGGCTCTGTCACTGTCTTTGACAGTACTAATCATGATTTCTTACGAAACTTACCTGCGCAGATGCAAACAGATAGCTCTGCTATCTTTATCTGGGTTGCTGACGCAGCATCAGAGGCACTTTTGGTGGCACTCCATGACTTTGGCGGAATGCTACTAAGAACATCACTTCCGAAGAGTAAGGTAGCCCTGTTAAAAGAGACACTGGGGGCAACATAACTTGGATCTTACGAAAATTAGGGGCTTTTCGCCAGATTTTACACTGGCGGGGGATGTGCAAAAACAGCCGAGATCGTGCAGAAGCGCTTCGAAGGCCGAATCGCTATCGCTGTTTTCGTGGCGGATGACGATCATGTGGCCCATGCCGACTATTCTACGCAGGGCGTTGGAAACCGTAACCGGGACAAACCATCAAGGGGTCGGTGGCCCGCTCTGACACTCGGTTTCGGCTGCGGACTCCGGCGTGAGCCACTTCACGTGCCCATCCAGAAACGAGTAATTGCCGCCGCCGCGATGGAGGATGTTCCCGAAGAAGGCGCGACCGCAAGAGGAGCTGACCTCGCGTAGATCGTGCAGGCTACCGTCTGCTCCGATTGAGCCGCTGTCGACGATAGACCAAATGGTTGCCGTCGAGGGCAGACTCGCTTCATGATTGCCAAAGCGCAGGGCGGTGGGCCGTTGGGGAATGAGGGTATTTAGGCGCTTGCCGTTGTAGGTATAGTGCCTCTCGCCGAGGCCGCGATCCGGATGGCTCGGGCACTCGAAGACGTGACGCTCCTTGATATAGGGGAGCAGGGCGTGGTTCCAATCGAACTGGGTCGGTAGTCCGTTTTGGACTTCGACGGATGTTTCCAGTGGGTAGGTTCCGTCGTAGTCCTGCGTATAGAGCTGGATCGCCATAGCAATCTGCCGCAAGTTGCTCTGGCA
>NZ_JAYUPA010000734.1:0-10240 GCF_043760365.1 Armatimonas sp. | reverse complement strand
CCACGGAGTCTAGGTACACCAGCGGCCCGAGAAAGTCGTTCCAGGAGCCCACAAACACAAAGATCGCCAGCGCCGCCAGCGGGGACTTACTCAGCGGTACAATGACATTCCAGAAGATCCCCAAGCGCCCACAGCCGTCCAGCTCGGCGGCTTCCTCCAGCTCGCGCGGAATACTCGTGAAGAAGCTATGGAGCATGAAAAACCCGAAAGCGCTGCCGCCTGCCGGGACAATCAGTGCCAGCGGTGTGTCCAGCCAGCCCAGCGCGTTGAGCTCTAAATAAACCGGCACCAAAAGGATCTGTCCGGGCACCATCAGCGCCCCAATGATAATCGGAAATACCCACTTCTTGCCTGGCAGCTCTAGCCGCGCAAACGCATAGGCAGAGAGGGAGGCGACACACAAGATTAGAAGTGTCGTTGCTGTGGCGATCCCTAGGGAGTTGAGGAACCAGCGCACCAGCGGGATCTCCTCGGGCGTGCCCAACACTTCCTGAAAGTTTCCCAGCGTGGGGTGTTTGGGCAAGATGCTATCAAACTTGATCACCTCACCATCAGGCTTGAAGGCGGTGATAAAGATCATCGCCACAGGAAAGACAAAGATCAGTGCCGCAACGGCGATAAACAGCTCCGCCAGCGAGAGTTTCCGTCGTTTCATTTGGAGCTCCACTCCCGTGCTAGCAGGCCATAGAGCGCCGTATCCGTGACCTCTCCGGCCACGCACCAGCGCTCACGCAAGTAGCCTTCGCGCACAAAGCCAAGGCGCTCTAAAAGTTTCTGCGAGGCCAAGTTGCGTGGGTCAATGTCCGCCTCAAGTCGGCGCAGGCCCAGGGTGGCAAAAGCATGATCAATGGCCAGCCCAACGGCCTCCTGCGCCAGCCCTTGACCCCAGCGGGACTTTGCGAGCAGGTAACCAAGCTCAGCGCGGCCCCCCGAAAGATTAAGATCGTGCAGGGTGACGGTTCCAATAAGAACTCCGTCCTGCTCGACTCCCCACGGGAGCACGGCACTCTCGGCGGCTCCTGAAATATCCCGTGCCAGACGCGCCTCGGCCTGCGTGAGTTCTGTGTAGGGCGGATAGCTCCAGTAGCGCATCGCCTCCGGGTCGGAGAAGAGGGTGAAGATCGCAGGGGCGTCCTTGGGTGTCATCATGCGCAGGCAAACTCGCTCGCCCGTGAGAGTTTCCACTTATTTTTTCTCCCGCATGAGCCGGAACTGAAGAATGGAGAAGATTGCGATCACTAGAAAAAGCAGCCAGGAGATCGCGGCAGCGTAACCCATTCGGTAGTTATTAAACGCCGTGTCGTAGATATACTGTACCAGCGTTCGCGTCGAGAGCTCCGGGCCGCCACGGGTGATCATAAAGACCTGCCCGAACACTTGAAAGGAGCCAATCACATTCATGATCATTGAGAAGAGCAGCACGGGGCGCAGGAGCGGCAGTGTGACATGCCAGAAGATCTGCGAGTTCGTTGCCCCGTCTATGGCCGCCGCCTCGTTGTAGGATGTGGGGATATTCTGGATCGCCGCCAGTAGTACCAGCATTGGGCCACCCAGAGTCCACCAGAGTGTCATGATCACGATGGCGGGCATGGCCCAGTTCACATCGGAGAGCCAGGCGATCTTGATGCCAAAGAACTTAGTGAGGTAGGCGTTAAAGAGCCCAAACTCCGTGTTGTAGAACCAGCGCCAGAGTAGGCCAACCACACTGACGGTGAGCAGATGTGGCAGGTAGCACAGCGCTCGCCAGAGAGCCCGGCGCTTCTCCGAGACCTGCGCGAGTCCGACCGCCAGAAGCAGCGCCAGGATCAGAGTCGAGGGAACCGCCATCAGCACAAAGCGCACTGTCGCCCAGAGCGCCTTGGTGACATACTCATCCTTGAGCGCCTCCTGGTAGTTGGCAGAACCGACGAACTGTGCGGGCCGTGTGGTGAGAATATCCCAGCGAAAGAGACTCAGTCCCAGCCCAAAGAGCAGCGGCCCCAGCATAAACGCAACAAAGAGAATCAAGTGCGGCGCGGCAAAGAGCCAGCCCGACGCATGGTTGCGCTTCCTCATGGCGTCGCCTCGCGCTTAATGATTTCGTTGATGTGCTTCTCAGCGGCAGCGAGCGCTTCTTCAGGGGTGGCCTTACCCCGCAGTATTTTCTCGACCGCCAAGCCGTACTCGGTCTGGTACTCGAAGATAAAGGGCAGGCGGGGTTGGTACTGAACAAAGGGAATTTGTTTCGCGAAAGCACTCTGAACTGCCATGGCCTGAAACTCGGGCGTGGCACGCAGGCTCGGGCGCGTGGGAATTTGTCCCCCAGCAGCCCAGTCCACGCTGTTGTCCGAAAGAAAGCGCATGAACCGCCACGCCGCACGCTGTTTCTCCAGAGGAAGTCCGGCCTTGAGGCATAAATTATGAGAGTCGGCCCAGACGGCGCTGTGATTGGTTACTTGCGGCACGGGAGCGCCCGTAAAATCCAGATCTTTTTGTTTCTGGAGATCGGCGAGCATGTAGATTCCCTCAAATACCATCCCTATTCGCCCCTGCCGAAACCCGATCCAGGAGTCGATATTCTCGGGTGAGGGCACGAGACCCTCTTTGATAAGGCTCCGACAAAACGCTAGTGCAGCGATATTCTCTGGGCTGTTGAGCGTGCAGCGTGTGTAGTCCGGGGTAAACGGTGAGCCTCCGAACTGCTTCAGGAAGGTATAGGTGCACGTCTCAAAGTTGGTAAAGACGTAGCCCCACTGATCGGGCTCCCCGCTTTTGCCAGGCTTTTTGATGCGCCGCATCGCCTCTAAAAACTCCGTGCGGTTGGTAGGGGGCTTTTCCGGGTCGAGCCCGGAGTCACGAAAGAGCTTTTTGTTGTAGTACATGCCCATCGCATGCACATCGAGGGGAAGGCCGTAGTGGCTGCCCTCCACTTTAGCCGCCTCCCAGACATTGGCGTCCACGTCCGTGGACGCGGGAAAGTCGCCTAGAATCGGGTCGAGGGGTGCGGCAAAGCCTGCACGGGCAAAGCGCAGCAGGGCGCGTGTGTGAAGAACGAAGACCTCGGGCGCCCGCCCGCCCAGCCCGCCGACAAAGAGCTTGTTGTAGTAGGTGCCCCAGTCCATCCGCTGCATGAGCACCGTGATGTCCGGGTTCTCCTGGTTGAAGCGCCGCACCAGCTTCAGCATCGTGCGACCATCGGGTCCCGTGAAGCCGTTCCAGAACCGCACGGTCGTGGACGAGCCGCTCCGCCCGCAACCTGCGAGCGGAGCCAGCCCCAGTGCTCCAAGAAAACGCCGACGTGTCAGCATGTAGTACGCTTAGCGTCCCTGACCCTGATTACCCGAATAGCCGGAACCATAGCCCCCTTGTCCACCTGGTTGGGAGCCGCCGTAGCCTCTACCGTAGCCCCCCTGTTGGGGGCGTCCCCCCATATTGTCGGTCGGCTTGGTCTTCCCTGCGGGTGTCTGTCCATAGCTGGAACTATTGCGTTGCATGTAGCCTGCTGATGTCTTCGCACTGGCAGGCCCTGCATTACTCTCCGGAGCGAACATGCGGTAGGCGATAAATCCGACGATGGCTATTAAAGCCACCACGGCTCCGATAATTGCTCCCACTGGTATTGATTGCTTCATAGGTTACTCAACCCCTTTTCCTTCAACAATGGTTTTCATTGTATTTATTCCCAATTGATTCAGTGTATCCAACTTCCCCGAAGGCCAGCGGATCTCCACTGAGTCAATAGTTGTAGCACTTCCTAGCCCAAAAGTAAGCACACGCTCACTTTCTGACAAAAAACTACCACCACTTCGTACATAGCGCCGCTGCTTTTGCTTCCCTGTACTGACGGTCACCAGCGCACCAATCCCATCGCGATTTGATTTAGTGCCGATAAGTTTCAGGCGCAGCCAGTTATTTTGATTCCCACCATCATTGCGCAACAACAAGAATTTTCCATTGTTGTCCACAATCCCAACATCGAGATCACCGTCATTGTCAATATCACCGTACGCGGCACCACGGCCTACCAACTTGTAGTTTATCCCAGACTGCTTGGTCACATCACTAAAATTTTCACCCTGTTTGTTTTCAAAAAGTAGCGGCTCTTGTTTGAAGGTTAAATTGCTCTTATAGGTGCTGACAATATCGTCCACGTGACCATTGGTAGCAAAAATATCTTGCCAGCCATCAAGATTATAATCAAAAAAGAAAGTCGCAAAAGTGACATTAGAAAGGCTTGCTGCCGAAATCCCACGGCTCTGTCCTTTCTCCTCGAACATTGTTTCCATGCCTTCCATTGGCTCAAAAAGCGAGAGACCTTCCTCCGCAAAGTTACCAATTACTAAGCCTAGCTTGCCATTGTTGCGAAAATCTGCGACATCAATTCCCATTCCCGCCTTGGCTTTTCCACTCATTGAAAAGGCGATCCCACTCTCCACTCCCTTATCGGTGAAGTGCTTGCCTGCGTCGTTCATTAGCAAAAAGTTAGCCCAGGTATCATTGGCGACGGCGATATCCAGCCAGCCATCGCGGTTATAGTCCGCCACGGCTATTCCAAACGACTTTCCTAGAGCAATGTCTAGGAGTCCCAGTCCCTTGCTCACATCGCGGAACTGGCCCGTGCCCTCATTGTGGAAAAGTGTGCAGCGGGCGCCCTCAAAGTTACCCGGCGGGCAGTAGCCACGGATTCCGTTTTTGCCGCAGTAAGGGTCAATCTCAGGAGACCACTTGACATACTGACACACAAAAAGATCAAGATATCCATCGTTGTCGTAGTCTAGCCAGGCGCTGCTGCTGCTCCACTTGTGCTCTAGCTTCGTCCCCGGCAGTGGCACCCCAACCGTCCCGCTCTGCGCCGTAACATCACGGAAGCCTTTGCCTGCCTCGTTGTGAAAAAGAAAATTGGCCCCCACTGCCGTCAGATAGATATCCTCAAAGCCATCGTTGTCGTAGTCACCCACGGCCACGCCCATGCCGTAGAGCGTGATCCCGAGCCCTAGCTTCGTCGTGACGTCCTCAAACTTGCCAGCACCTAGGTTGTGGTAGAGCTTGGGAGTTGTCTTAATAGGGTTAGGATCACCAGGCCAGGTTGTGCTGTTCATGATGAGCAGATCGAGCTTGCCATCGTTGTCATAGTCGAAGAGGGCGAGGCCGGAGCCGACGGTTTCCGGCATGAGCTTGCGCCCTCGGCTCCCATTGACATGCTGGAAATCAATCCCGGCGGAGTGCGCGATATCGGTGAAGGCTATCGGGCGGTGTGCCACACTTGTCGTCATCACGTTATTAGTTTTGTTGCCCGGCTGACAGCCCGACAGAAAAACGGCCAGGCTCAGAGCGAGGAAATAGCTCTTCAACGGGCAATCCCCTCAATACGTTCAAGCTTCTCGGACATTCCTAGCCGTCGGTAGAGTTCTCTGAGCGTATTTTTCAGCGCCGCGTCCTTTAGGTTTAGTGCGTAGGCTCTCTCGTATTGATTGACCGACTCGGAAGCATCCCCCATAGCCAGGAGCAAGTCCGCGTACTCCGCAATCTCAGTGGCAGTGGCGTTGTTGCGCCGCGCCTTGGTCTGAAGCGTCTGACGTTTCTGCTCAAACGCGACATATTTCTGGTACAGCTTGAGCATCTCTTGGCTTCCTGCCGCGTTTCCCGACCGGGCGTAGATTCGCCCCAGCTCCAGATAGGCAGGCCCATTACCCGACTCTAAATCAATGGCATGCTCGATACAGCGTGCCGCACGGGCGAGCTGGTTCTTGGCCGCATAGCACTGCCCCAGCGCCAGCCAGACATCTTCCTGATCGGGGAGCTGAAAGACCACGCGCTCGTACAGGGCGGTCGCTTTAGCCAGGCGATCTCCGACACTGTTTCGTGCAAAGTAGAGGCTGGCCAGATCTTTTGCGTAGGTCGGGTTGTCTGGATCGAGCTGGACAGCGCTCTCCAGCTCCGTCTCTGCCTCATCGCGCTTGCCGATTTTTTCGAGGATCACGGAGCGCTGGTAGCGGATCGAGGGTGTCTGTTTTGGGTCAAGAGTGATGAGCTTGTCGAGGACCGCCAGCCGTTCCGCGTACTGATCCGTGACCTCGTAGGCACGTAGACGCAGAACTAAATCATCAATCGTCCCGCTCTTGGTGGCCTCAAAGATCGTCGCTAAGTACTCTTTTTTCTTCCCCAGCCCTAAATACGCCTCGGCCATTGCTGTCAGCCCACGCCGCTTCTTAACCGGGTCCGTGGAGGCAGCCGCTTTGCGTGCCCGCTCCAGCGCAACGGGGTAGTTGTGCTGGAGCCCTGCTGCGACGGCTTCCCAGTAGGTCGCATTGTCTACGTCTCCTGCCTGGCGGTAGGCCTCCATGACTTGAAGCGAACGATTGACATCGGGATTGGTGAGGGCAAGACGCTCTAGTGCCGATGCAGCACGCTTGAAATCCCCGCGCCGGGCGTATTCCAGACCGATATGCTCGTAGACATCAGGAGCATTGGGGTTTATCCGATTGGCTTTCTGCCAAACTTTCAGCGCACCGTCGTAGTCTTTGAGCTTATTGAGGATCAAGCCATAGAAGTACAGTGCCGCCGACTCGTCAGGGGTCTCTTTCAGAGCCGCTTCTGCGTATTTCTTCGCCGCTTCCACCTCGCCCATCGTCAGGGCACAGCGCGCCGCTAAGATATAGCCACCGGTGTAGCTCGGGTTTGTCTCGACGAGATACTTTGAGACAGCAAAGGCGGATTTATTATTTCCACACTCTAAAAAAGCCAGGCTCAGACGCTCGAGCTCCTGTGTGGAAAGCGATTTTTTATCCACACCCTCCCAGAAACGCCCCAAAACTTCATTGGCTCTTTTTGAAGCTCTATTATTGATGTAAAAGCCTGCCAGATTTGCCACGGGCTCCCATTTTCCAGGAGCGAGCGCAATCGCTTTTTCCAGCTCTGGCTTTGCCCGATCTGGTTCGGCAAGATGGGTTAGAGAACGTCCCAGGGGACCTGAAATCTGCGTGTCTGGCACTCCCAGGGAGCGGGCTGCCTCTAGGTTGCGTCGTGCCGCGAAGTAAAAACCGGAGCGCTCCTCAACAATTCCAAGGTTGAGATAGGCCTCTTTATCGGTGAGATCTTTCTTGAGGCGAGCCTGCCAGTAGCGCTGCTTCGTCTCAAGGCTTGCGGAATCGGGGGGAAGAGGGGGTTTTCGTGCCATCCACCGGGTAAGCGCCAGTGCACCTAGTGCGAGCCCGAGGACGATACATAAGAGAGGAAGCAGACCATTGCGACGCTTAGTGGGGGACGTCGGTGTGGCTTGAGATTCCAGATCCATGAGAGTAACGAAGGAACAACGCCGGAAGAAAGCTCTCCCGGCGTTGCAGTCTCGATGCTGAGCCTACCAGGCAGAGCCTCTGTTATCGTTGCCACGAACACCATTGTCAGCAAAGATATCGTACGGGCCACCCCAGTCAGCTTTGGTGTCTAAGGCATTGCCAGCGTTACGACCGATCCTGGTCTTGCCTGGGATAATCCAGTACTGGCTTAGCTTGATCGCTTTTGCATGACCATCAAAGAAGATCACGTTACAGAAACCAGCATGACGAGCAACAGGTGTCATGTAGGCATCGCCACCGCCATCCCAGCTAGAGCGAAGCGGGGTCTCGAAACGGGCGCTTGCCGCCGCCTTGTAGCCGCCCGGTCCCTTGTAGTTATCCGGATTTGCCCGGAATGCCACACGAGCCGCCTGGTTTGTTGACCACATGTCACCATCGGCACCCATTGTCAGTGCACCGGAGTCGGCGAACATGACGGTCTCTGCCGGGCGGCTGTAGCTTGCCGAAGAGGCGACGCTACCATCCCAGGTCGTCATCGGATCGTTGATGCCGTAGCCTGTTCCTATACCACCACGCACACCCTCAGCATCATCGGCCCAGTCCGGCCCCTGCTTGGACGACTGGCTGGGACAGACCAAGACGTTGTAGTTCTTCACGTAGGGCTGAATAATGTAGTGCCAGAACCGCTTCCAGTCCGCCACGGAACCATTGCCAGGGCCTCGCCCCGTGTAGACACCCGACGCACCGTAGCCGAGCTCACTGTTGGCATAGCTCATGTGGGCGGGAAGCTCCGATTCATCGTAGTCCTGCGCATACATCATGGCGCCGATTCCGAGCTGCTTTGTATTGCTCAAACAGGCGATAGAACGAGCCTTCTCGCGTGCTTGTGCAAAAACGGGGAAGAGAATTGCTGCCAGAATCGCGATAATCGCGATCACCACGAGGAGCTCGATAAGTGTAAAGCCTGCCTTCTTAGCAGACACCGAAGTTGTCTTCATATAGAAAACCTCCCTGTAAAATTTCAACGATGATTGTCAAACTTTAGAGTCTTCAAAACTTTTAGAAAACCCGTTTAGATAATATATCACATCCCTGCCTTCGAGCGCAAAGGTAAGATTGCACACTGCATTATACTACGACGCTGCGAAGATCGTGTCGCGGTTCTGGAGATGGCCTCGTAGGAGCTTTCGCGAGAGGGGTAGCTTACCATCAATCACGCCCTGTGCCTTGGCCATTGCAACAAATTTCTCGGCATTCTGGAGAGTCTTCTCCCCGATTACCACGCCTTGAGCATAGAGCGTGTGGTCGAACTCCTCACGCGGGTGCACTGCACCATCATGGATATGCAGGGTGGGGAAAAACAGGGAGTTGCCCATACGATTGTCGAACTCAAAGGCTATTGGATGGACACTGGCACCGTTTTTGGCCGCCGCCTTGAGCTGAAAGACCGTGAAGCCAAAGCGTCGGTAACCGGGCACCTGATCCCAAGTCTCTTTGGGAATAATAAAGCGCGGGTCGAGCCGGGCGAAGTCCGCGACGGTTGGCACAAAGCTCGCCACAAAATCCCCCACTTCCTCGACGGGCAATAGAGGATCTGCTGCCTTGGAAAACGACTTCAGTCCGCCGCCACCAGATCGCGTAGGGGGCTCGACGGGAAAGCCTTTCCTGAGATCGTCGAAGAAGCTGGCGTACTCTTTCAGGTTGACAAAGCGCACCGCATCGGGCTTGCCCTGCACCACAGGAACAGGCAGGATCATGGCGACAGGCTTTTGCGCCTTCCAGCGCATCTGGTAGACCACAAACTGGCTTCCTTTGCCCGTCAGCCGCGCAAAAATCCGCGTGTTGGTCACGCTCTCCACCGCACCAGAAAAACAACACATGAGACTAGTCCTCCAGCCCATTGGACTCAGAGTCGCGGCGCAGACTTCACTTCTTGCCGTAGAGGGCTTCCGGGTTGGCGAGAACCGGGGCGATCTCCGCCCACTCGCTTTCTTGCGCTTCGCGGAAGTAGCACGACTCGTGGCCGGTGTGGCAGGTGGGGCCGATGGGCTCGGCGAGGATCAGAAGCGAGTTCAGCTCGCAGTTGACGCGCAGCGAGCGCACAAGCAGAAACATTCCGCTCGTTTCGCCCTTGAGCCAGAATTTCTGGCGCGAGCGGCTCCAGAAACAGACCTTGCCTTCGCTAATAGTGCGCAGAAGCGACTCGCGGTTCATAAAGCCCAGCATCAAGACGGTCTGGTTGGCTGCATCCTGCACGATTGTAGGAACTAGCCCATTCTCGTCAAAGCGAAGCGTATCTATCGGAAAGTTCATGCGTTTTTTTTTCGTTCCGGGAGGTTGCGCGGCTGGCGGCGTGCGACCAGCCAGAGTGCTTCATCGTAGCCATCGCCAAAATCTACACGGGTGACGGCGGAACAGGAGAATTTTTGGATGTCGCCCCACTCGGCCCCGCGTGATACCGCCTGAAAGTGTACCTTCTTTTTGCCAAAACCCACCACGCGCCCAATCTGAAACGAGCCCCCCGTGCGCTCCTGAAAGACCTCCAGTAGCGGGAAATGCGCCCCCACCGACGAGAGCAATCCGGGCATGTCCACGAGCAAGAGATCCGGCTGAGGCTTGGGGCGCTCTCCCAGTAGCTTGAGCGCAATAGGAGCAAATGTCTCGTCTTCGATGCACTCCTCAATATCTTTGATCCGAATGGCAGTGTAGCCATTGAGCCGCATCGTCCCCGCGTTCAGAACCTGCAGCAGCACCAGAGTGTCCGAAGCACTCACCACAAAACCGCGCCATGGGCGCGTGTCACAGCCCCGGCGAACCCAGACTAGGCTCTCTGTGGTGTAGGCCAGCTCCAGTGCGCGAACGATCTCCCCACGTTTCATGACTCTCCCCCTCCTGCGTTCTTTATCGCACACCCCTCAAGACAAATTAAAACATGCCGCCTGATTGCCGCCCATCCAGCGCGCCGC
>NZ_JAYUPA010000733.1:0-3565 GCF_043760365.1 Armatimonas sp. | reverse complement strand
GCGGCGCGGGGCCGAAGAAATGGTAGTCGGGCTTGGCGGCTCCATAGAAGGGCTCTGGGTAGCGGGTGTTCTCTGGCAAGGGGATAAAGACCACAGCGCAGTCTTTGCCATCGGGGGTGGTGCCTTCAATTCCGCCCCATTTGTGGCGCTCGCCGGTGCAGCGTGTTGTTGCCGTGCCATCATCGAAAACGAGCTGGGCGTCTTTTAGGTCATTTCTCAGGCGCACAAAGAGGCCACCGTAGCCGCCCCATGTGGTGAAGGGCGTCCGGTCAAGGGTCACGTCTTCCATGGCTTCTAGCTTTGTATGCCAATTTATTACCGCTTCCCCTGAGGAATGGAGTTCATAGAACCAGGAACGGGACTCTAGCAGGCGGTTCTGACCTTGATCCTTCCAAAGTACGTGGCCACCGATCTGGAGATGGTTAGGGGTGTAGGGGTAGCACACGGGGGGGCCGTGTGTCGTCTGCTGCCCGATGGTCTCGTCGCGCTCTTCCCAATAGTTGATGCCGTTGACGAACTTGAAGGCGAACCAGAGGCCACGGTGCCAGATGTGATCGGCGGGCTCGTGCTCGGTAATCACTGTGCCATCGGGGAGTTTGATAGGATGAATAAACGGCTTAGGGGCAGAGGCGTAGTCATAGCGCAGCCGCTCGACGCCATTATCGTCTGTCAGCCCAATCCACTGCCCGATTTCATGAGTGATTCGCATTGTCTATGCTTTCCGTGAACTCAATTTCGCCCTGCGTGATCGTGAGTGTCGGCCAGCCCGAAGGCGAGCGGTGGTAGAGCTCAGGGTGCGCGGCGAGAGCGGCGTCCTGGGTGGCGGTATCGAACATGGAGAGGCCCGCGAAGTAGTGATGGCCGTTGCGCTCGACACTCTCGATGCCCAGAGCAGCCATCACGGCAAGATCTTGCTCCAAACAAACTGGTCCGACACACGTGAGATCCTCTCCCGAGAGCAGCGCACCGCGTTTTTTGGCGAGGCAGGCGTTGGCGACACCTTTGAAGACGCCTTTGCAGCCCTTATGGCTCGTACCCGCGTAGCCGAGAGCTAATGCGCGGGGGAAATCGCCCAAAGCGCCGTCGGACTCATCTATGAGGATCGGCGGGTGGCTCTCCCAGGCGGCCAGCCCCGCTCCCGCCGCGTCGGTGAGGGCTTGATCTCGGTGAAGGGGCTGCTCGATAAAGAGGCAGCGGGCTTTGTGTGTGCTGGGCAAGCCATCCCAGAAGGCGCGGACGGTGGCAAAGTCGGTGTAGGACTCGTTGGCATCCAGCGTAAACGCCCAGTCTGTGGGCACGTGTGCGGCGCAGACGGTAAGAACCTCCGTGGTGCGTGTAATATCGGTATCCACAGTGCCGCCGAGCTTGAGTTTAAAGTGCTTCAAGCCGTAGGTGACGATGTTATCTTCCAGGGTCTTGGGAAGCGCATCCGTGCGCTCGCGGCCCGTGAGTGGATCGGCCATTCCGATGGTGTGTCGCAGAATCATCTGTTTGCGAGGCACTTCAGGAAGCCAATCTGTGGGTTGCGTTCCCGCAAGCTCTGTGTGAATTGCGCCCAGCTCGATTCCAAAAGCATTGCTCTTGACAAGAGCCTGAAAGGGCTGCTGTGTGGCGTTACCGAGCGCATTGATCACGGCCCGCTCCACGAGCGTCACCGGAAAGTGCGTCCAGAGCGTCGGCAAGCCCGTCTCTTTTGCATACGCCGCTTGCTTTTCGTAGAGCGCCTGCCAGATCCCAAATGCTGTCTTGGCGGAGATATCTGTCGCCCACTCCAGCACCGTTTCGATGAGTGCAATCAGCTCAGCATTATCTGACTCTGTGGACGTGTCCGGGCGCTTGTAGAGCCACTTGGGCGAGAGGTGCTCGGAGGAGATTCCGGTGATGATTTTCCCCTCAATCTCGACATCGGCTTCCACAAAAACGTGGGTGAGGTCGGTGACGGTGGCAATTCCGTAGCGAAACGGGAGGCGCAGGTGCAGGTCTTGCAGGCGCAGGCGGCAGGCAGCAATGCGAATCATGGTCTATTCTACGGGTTTTTCCGCTACAATGGCGGTATGAACCGACGACAATTTATTCAAGGTACCGCTGCCGCGCCGCTCTTTTTGCCCAGCTCCGTGCTGGGACGAGCGGGGCACTGGGCGCCCAGTGAGCGCATCACCGTGGGCATTATTGGCTGTGGCAAGATGGCCAATGACTTCCATCTGCCCACTTTACTTAACTTTGAGGACGTGCAGATACTGGCTGTGTGCGATGTGGACACGACCCGGCGTGAGCGTGCCAAGAAGCGCGTTGAGACGCAGTACGAGGGCGAGGAGCGCGCCACGCGCACTTGTGCAGCTTATAATGATTTTAGAGATGTTATTGCACGCAAAGACATAGATGCAGTTGTTATTGTGACACCAGAGCACTGGCACGCCATCCCAATTATCGAGGCATGTAAGGCGGGAAAAGATGTCTACTGTGAGAAGCCGCTCACCCTCACCTTGGCGGAGTCAAAGCGCTGCATAGAGGCTGTTCGCAAGTATAAGCGCGTCTTGCAGACCGGCAGCCAGCAGCGCTCCAATGTCTTTGGGCGCTTCCGTGAGGGCTGCGAGTTCGTCCGCAGCGGGCGACTGGGGACGATTAAGTCCGTGACGGTGGGAGTCGCTGCCCCCAGTATCTGGTGTGATCTGAAGGAAGAGATGCCAGAGCCGGGCCTCGACTGGGACTTATGGCTTGGCCCCGCGCCGCTGCGAGCGTATAACTCCGCACTTTCTCCGCGTGGGGCCCACAATCACTTTCCCGCCTGGCGCAACTACCGCGAGTACTCCGGTGGTGGCCACGCCGACATGGGGGCGCACCACTACGATATCGCGCAGTGGGCGCTCGGCAAAGATGACACGAACCCGGTCGAGATCATTCCCCCCACCGACCCGATGGCGATGGAGGGCGCAAAACTGATCTACGCCGATGGGATCGAGGTGATTCACGGTGGCCCCAGTGGCTGTTTCTTCACCGGCACCAACGGCACCCTGCATCTGGATCGCGGCGTCCTCAAGAGCGACCCGCCGGAGCTGGCAAAAACGCCGCTGGGCGAGAAAGAGACGCATCTGTTTGTTTCGCCAGGGCACCACCGCAACTGGATCAACTGTATCAAGAGCCGCGAGAAGCCACTCTGCGATGTTGAGATCGGCTGCCGCTCGGTGGCGCTGGTGCAACTTGCCAATCTTGCTTACTGGCACCGCCGTCGCCTAAAGTGGGATCCGAAGAAGTGGGAGTTTGTGGGGGATAAAGAGGCCAACAAATGGCTCGACCGCGAGCGCCGACCACAATGGGCACTGCCTAAGGTGTGATTTTGGGCCGAGGCTGCGCGACGATATAGGCCGTGAGATCCCAGGACTCCTGAAGTGTCAGTGAGCCGCCGGAGCCAAAGGGCATGTTGTGCTTCAAGAAGCCCGCCATTTTCTCCGGCTTGGCCCCCAGCCCCGCGAGAGTGTTGAAGGAGTTCGGGCCCCAGAGCGCGGGGCGGTAGTACGTATTGCTCTCGTAGCGCCCTTGGCCGTCGGTGGCGTGGCAAGCCGCGCAG
>NZ_JAYUPA010000732.1:0-3567 GCF_043760365.1 Armatimonas sp. | reverse complement strand
GGCGCAAAGGTCTACACGGACTACAAAGAGCTGCTCAGCGTGGGCGGACTGGATGCCGTGCACATCTGCACCCCCAATAGCTCGCACCACGAGATCGCGATTGCGGCGCTGGAGTCCGGCCTGAACGTCATGTGCGAGAAGCCTATGGCCAAGACCGCCGACGGTGCGCGCGCCATGGTGGCAGCGGCCAAGAAGAGCGGCAAGCTGCTCACCATCGGCTACCAGTCCCGCTACCGCGCCGACAGCCAGGCCCTCAAGCAGCGCATTGACGCGGGCGAGCTGGGCGAGATTTATATGGCCAAGGCCCACGCGGTCCGTCGCCGCGCCGTCCCCACCTGGGGCGTGTTTTTAGACGAAGAGAAGCAGGGCGGCGGGCCACTGATTGATATCGGGACCCACGCGCTGGATCTCACGCTCTGGCTGATGGGCAACTACGAAGTGGCGTCTGTCACCGGCTCGGTCTTCCGCAAGCTGGCCGACCGACCGAACTCCGCCAATGCCTGGGGGCCGTGGGACCCTAAAGAGTACACCGTTGAAGATAGCGCCTTTGGCTTTATCAAGCTGAAGAACGGCTCCACCATCTACTTGGAGTCGAGCTGGGCGCTCAATGTCCGCGAGGGCGGCGAGGCCAAGTGTACGCTCTTTGGCACCGAGGCGGGTGCGGACATGAACGGCGGTCTCTGGATCAACGGGGAGCACCACTCGCGCCTCTACGACACCAAAGTGCAGACCGAGGCGGGCGGCGTCGCGTTCTACGACGGTGCATCGTCCAAGGCCGAGGATGTCGAGGCCCGTGTCTGGATTGAAGCCGTGCGCGGCAACGGCAAGCTGATTGTCACCCCCGAGCAAGCCTGCGTCGTGTCTGAGGTTCTGGAAGCCATCTACGCCTCCAGCAAGTCCGGCCAGACGGTGACGTTCTAATTTTCGCGCACGGACGATGAACGTCCGGCTATGGGGCGCTTCGCGCCGCGCCTTCGGCGGAATTTCCGAGCGAAGCGAGGCGGCCACAGGCCCCATAGCCGGACGTTTTACCGTCACGGTATCTTGTTTTATGGCTTCGTCTCTTCGCACCAAGCTCCGAATTGCCGCCACCGTGCTGGGCGCACGCGGGTTCTGGGACGCACTCGCCGGGCGCTTCTTGTGGCAACCCTTAACCCCTGCCCGGCCTGAACCCACCCGGCCTGAACCCACCCGGCCTCCGTTCGTTCCTCACTCTGGCCACCCTCCCTTGGCCAAGGGAGGGTCGGCGAGGAACGAGCCGGGGTGGGTTCAACCGGGGTGGGTTCAAAACGCAGCGTGGCTGCGCGGCGCCCTCCATGTTCACACCTGCACCTACTCCGACGGTGCGGGCACCATTGAAGCCGTGATGGCGGCGGCCAAAGCGGCGGGCGTGGACTTCGTGCTTCTCACCGATCACAACACGATGCGTCCCAAGGCCGATGGTTTAGAGGAGCACTACGCGGGGCAGACTCCGTTTCTGATTGTCGGCGACGAGATCACGGTCAAAGGCGGGGCGTTTCTGCTCGCACTGGACTTGCCGGGAGATTTCGAGTTTGCTCCTAGCCAGCCGCCGCAAGTTGCCATAGACGCAATTCTGGCCATGGGGGGGCTGCCGCTGGTCTCGTTGCCCGACGACATGAAGCACCCGTGGGATGCCTGGGACGCAAAAGGCTGCGAGGGATTGGAGGCGCTTAACCTCTCGACCGTGGCGCGTGAGCACATCAACCCGCTCTCGCTCGCGTGGCTTCTGCCGCTCTGGAGGCTCAAAGGCGAGCTCGCCGTACTTAAAGCCATTTGCACCCGCCCAGACGCGTCGCTGGCGAGCTGGGATCGCTTGCTCGCGCAGGGCAAGAAACAGATCGGGCTGGGCGCACTCGATGCCCACGCGCTCCTGAAGATCGGCAAGAAAAAGCACCCAATCCCGAGCTATGAGAACTCGTTTCGCGCCGTCACCACGCATGTTCTTGCCGAGACACGCACCCCCAAGGCCATTCACACAGCCATTCGCGCCGGGCACTGCTACTTCGCCTACGACTGCCTCGGGGAGATTGCGCTGGAGTTTACCGCAGCTTCCCCCGTTATCGGGGGCCAGGGGGAAACTCGCATGGGCGATGACGCGCTGATTGGTGCAATGCTGACGGCGATGGGGCCAGAGACGGCGCTTCTGCGGCTCTACCGGGCGGGGGAAGGCATTGTGGCGGCGGGCAAGGGCCGCCTGAGCTTTTGCGCCGATAAACCCGGTGCCTATCGGATCGAAGCCTACCAGGTGGGGGCACAGCGCGGGCCGCTCTTTCTCGGAGTGCGCCCCTGGGCCTTCACCAACCCGATCTACGTCCACCAACCCAATCTACGTCACCTGATCCCGTAGTTCCAGAACCCGCTGGTAGAGTGTGTTTTTGGCAAGCCCTGTGGCCGTGGCGACACTGCGAGCCGCGTCTTTGGGCGAGCTTCCTTCGGCGAGCGCCTGGAGCAGCAAGGCATCGGGGTTGGGCGCTTCTTCGGGCTGGGGTGGTGCGCCGCCCACCACGATCACGCACTCACCACGCGGGGGCGTCTCTTGAAAGTGCGCGATAATCTCGGCGAGCGAGCCGCGCACGTGCTCCTCGAATTTCTTGGTCAGCTCACGGCCCACGCTCGCCGGACGATCCTCGCCGCACGCCGCTGCCAGCGCCTTCAGGGTCTCAATCAGACGCGGCGGCGCTTCGAAAAGAATGGTCGTGCGCTCCTCACGGGCGAGCTGTTTGACACGCGCCCGAAAGTCCGGCTTGGTGCGGGGCAGAAACCCCTCGAAAACAAAACGCCCGGTAGGCAGCCCGGAGGCGATAAGGGCACAGAGCGGAGCGCTCGCCCCGGGAATCGGCTCGACACGCACCCCCGCAGACACCACCTCAGCCACTAAATCTGCGCCAGGGTCTGAGACACACGGCGTCCCCGCATCCGAGACCAGCGCCACCGACGCACCCGCCAGAAGTCGGCCCAGGAGAGCATCCTGCCGCCCCGCCGACGAGTGCGCATGGAAGGAGATCAGCGGCGTGTGGATGTCAAAGTGCGCCAGGAGCTTACGGGTAACCCGTGTGTCCTCGGCAGCAATCACATCCACTTCCCGCAAGAGGCGCAGCGCCCGCGCCGTGATGTCCTCCAGGTTGCCAATGGGTGTGGCGATTAGGTAGAGCACTCCGGCGCGAGGTGGCATCTATTTCTTGCCCGGAGCGTTTTTATCCGACGGGGCATTTTTGGCTGCGAGTGCCTGCTCCTGAGCCTGGAGCTGTTGCTGGCGCAGGGTGTAGGCCTGGTTCTTCTCCAGGGTCCGTCGCTCACCCGCCGTATCACCCGCCTGCTTGTAGAGCTGCCCCAACTGTCCCCAGATACCGGGCTCGGGGAGTGCGAGCTTTTCCGCCTCGGCGAGCTGCTTGATGGCTCCGGCCTTATCGCCCTTGGCAATCAGAAGCGTGGTGATACGAATGCGTGTCTCAACCTTGTCCCCATTGGACTGAATCGCATCTTCGAGAGCGGCAATTGCCTTCTCTGGTTGCTTGAGTTTCTCCAGAATCGCGGCCTTGCGCAAGG
>NZ_JAYUPA010000731.1:0-3577 GCF_043760365.1 Armatimonas sp. | reverse complement strand
CGGCCTGGACGCGCTCCAGAATTGGATGATTTCTCTGTGTAGAACTATCAAGGAATGTCAGAGAGAGAAGGCGATACAATTTTTGTCCTGTACTTAGCTGTAAAAGTATACGTGGCTCCTCCGCTGCCTCCAACCGTTTTCTCAAGACTCGCTGTTCGGGAAACCACATGCGAAAGGTGCAGATCCCTTGCTCTGTCAAGTTCCTTGGTATTGGCGTCATTAATTTCTCGCTCAAGCTGTTCCCATTTGCGAATCTGATCAATGATTTTCTGAAGATCACGTGGAATAATCGGTAGTACTAACCGGTTAGTGATCGTCGGGAACGTCGGAGTTTTCAACTCAGGCAAGCTAGGACATGGTTGTAGTCTCGAGTAATCGGGCTCAGGTAGCACGACTTTTGAGAGTAGGTATTCGCGGCTCGTAGGCTGGAGAGTGTTTCCAACAGGATCACAGAGGGGCAACTCCCATACCTGCATAGCTGCTTCAATACCCAATTCGACGCAGATGGGCACTGCGTCTTTCTCAATTCTCTGAATCGTCGCAGCAGCCATACTACCGGAGATCGTCCGAGCATCTTTCTCGCTCAGTTGGAAAAAGACCTGAAGACAGGCATTTCCAAGCAAAGCGTCCAGCAGAGGAGGAGAGACCTTGGTAAAGTGCTGAGTTGCCACCATTAATCGGAGTCCCTGCGAGCGTGAGTAGGTGATCATATCCGATAAGGCTTCACCTAAAAACTTTTCTTGCATCCCCAGTTCATCCAAAACCAGTACCACCGGCACCCCCATTGTTGACTTTGCTTTCATTGCTGTCAGAAAGGTCATGTAGGCGATCAGGGTGCTGATGATGCGAGCGCCTTCGGGTAAAAGAGTGCTCAAATCCAGATGGGCAATCAGCATTTTCTGCTTTCGCCAGAAATCGCCTAGGTCCAGTGTATTGCGGTTCGAACAGAGTAAGGCAGAGATGAAAGGAATTTGTAAGACATCATTGAGACGTGTGGTAACTGCACGAACGGATTCATCTCGCCCCGAAATCGGCCAGGTACTGAAGTCGTTTCGGAAGAATCGAACCGACTGACGATAGGACTTCGAATCTTCTTTAGGCAGGGTTTCCAGCAGTGCCTCGCGATAACGATCCATGGTAAGAAAATCACTACATTCGGCTAAAGAGAGACGATGTGCCGCCATCACGTTGAGAACATTAGTAAGAATGGCAACCATCCGTGGTCCCCACCCCTCGCCAAGAATCATCAGAATCTCTTTGGTGATGCGTGCGGCAATGTCTGCGGCATCTTTTCCAAGAAAGGGATTCCACCCAGGAATGGAAGAGTGGACATCTCTCGGGGTTAACAAAATAACATCTTCTGGAGATAGCCCCGCCTCCACCGCACAGGAAACCATATCCTCAACCGCACTCGGCTTGGGGTCTATCACAATTACGGAGCAGCCCGCCCTGATCTGATCGGTGAGTAAGTGCCGGATGAGACGACTCTTACCAAACCCAGTTCCTCCAAAGACACAGGCATGTCTTTCCAAGGCCCAAGCACTTGCCACAACAGGCTGCTGGACAGGGATACCCTGTAGCAAAACGTCCGCCGCCAATCGGAGGTTATGTGCTTTCTTGAGGCGATCAGCCCGTTCCGCTTGGATATCTTTTCGATAGAGTTTACTAAATGCCCGTGTTCGTGCGTTCTCCCGTCCGGTGTCGCGGGCTAGTAGTCGCTCTTGAGCGCGTCCTCCAGCGCGGATCTGACGAACCTGCTGAAGTAAGGATCTGCGCTCTACCGCATCCTCGGTAACAGCTGCCAGGCGCTCCAATTCATCGGCTTCACTGGTATCTGCCCAATAACTCGCTGTCGATTGATTGTTGTCCCAGGTGAGGGCGATATCCTCATTGATCTCAGCTCCCACCTCTTCTTGAACCTGTTGCTCAATGATCTCAGCTTGGTCATAGAACCTGTCAGCCAGAAAGCCGCCACAGCCAGGCAGGGCGACCAGATTGACGAGACCAAGCTCGGAGTACTCCATAGATTGTTCACCAACCTCGGTTCCGATCAGGATAGAATCATGATTCATTACGGGCCTCACCTTTCACGAAGCGGCGGGGAATCTCGCCACATCTGAACACGTCCGCAGTCCGTGGCACGCCTCCCCGCGGCATCTCACGGCGTGCCGCGCAATCGAAGGAAGATACGACGGATCGGATGAGGGACTGAGTCGAAGAGGACGAATGCTGAAGGCGATTGCGCGAGCAGAGCCTGAGGCATGAGGAGTCTGAGACGAAAGAGCGAATCAGAGACGGAGTATCAGACTGAGAGTTACAGGTATCCAAACCAAACATTCTCCCTTCAGAATGTCCTATTCCGCGTCCGACCAGGATTCTCCTTCGTTTCGACTACTGATTCGGACACAGGTTTGGACATTTTAATAGCGCCCCTAACGCACAAAGTCAGTGGGACGATGACATCGTCCCACTGACTTTGTCGTGTTCAAAGAGGAGCTAGAGCAAGCGCTTGCGGCGCTCCTCGCGTTTGCTTCCCATGATGTTTTTCACGACAGCTACACTGGCATGGGCCTCCCGAACGAAGTCGGGATCGAGCTTGGTATAGATCAGTGTGGTCTTAGTTTCTTTGTGCCCCGCGATCTGTTGCGCTGCCAGGAGATTGAACTTTGCGAGCCGGTTTAGCGAGTAGCGTCGCAGGGAGTGAAGTGTGATCTGATCCGTTAAGCCCACCCACTGAAGTGTATTCTTGAGCACCTTCAGAAAGCGGCCCTCGTCCATCCGGGTGCCGTACTCCGTGATGAAGAGCCAGCCTTCGTCTTTCGTTTGTCCTGCCATGAGCTTGCTGCGAATCTTGAGCCAGGTGGTGAGTGTTTTCGCCCACTCGGAGCTAACCGGTATGAACCGAGGCTCACGTCCCTTACTCTCACGAATGGTGATTGCTCGCTCGCTCGCTCGGTAGTCCTCAACCTTCAGGTTGAGCATCTCCCCGATACGCGCAGCGGTATCAAGCAAGCCGATCAGGACGGCGTAGTTGCGATCCCGGTGAAAGATGCGCCGCGTGGGAGATTGGAAGCGCGAGCCGGGATTCTTCTCCGGGTTCCAGTAGTCCAGCGTTGCGGGTAGAAGCTTTGCCATGTCCTCGTCAGTCGGCATGTACTTCATGGGCTTGGGAGCATTGCGTACCTCGTACTCGGCGAGGTTGCTACGCTCGATGAGATCGTTTTTCGCACACCAGGCGAAGAAGACTTTGGTACAGAGCGCGTCGTGCCTTAGCGTAATCGGCTTGCGTCCAAGCTTGATGCGCTCCGCCAAGAAGCGATCCAGGTGTCGTTTCCCGAAGGCAGTTAAGGGGATGTCATTGGCCTGAGCCCAGCGGGCTACGCCAAGAAGTTGCACTTCATAGAAGCGCACGGTTTTAGCTGCGCGAGAGGCTTGGAGGTGGAGTGAGAACTCCCTTTGTGCCTCTTCCCAGGTTATGGTGTTGAAAGCGTCCGCCATCTGATTCACCTTTACTTGTAGCTTACTTCAGGTATAGCAACAAGTGATAGTAGATGTCAACGCTGTGAATGAAAACGGC
>NZ_JAYUPA010000730.1:0-3579 GCF_043760365.1 Armatimonas sp. | reverse complement strand
CCAGCCATTTTCGATATGTTGGGTGTTTTTCCTGAAACTGCTGGTAGTCTCTGAGATACGGGATCGTGTTTTTGATCTTCATGAGCCTGGGAAGGCTTGCATCTTGCTTGGCTGACTGCGCGTTGAGGTCGTTGGTTTCTGCTGCCATGTTGATGTGGGGCAAGAAGGAGACGATCCCCGCCAGCACGACTAGACCACCCGCACCGACGACGCCGAGTGTCGCCATCGAGACACCTAGCGCCTTGAGGTTCAGGGTGAGCTGCGCGATGGCTCCGATCGCTGCTAGGCCTGGCCCCGCCGAGAGTCCCACGAGCCCGAGGGTGACGAGAAGGTCTTGCGATCCTCGGGGGAGCTTGCCAAATGCAGTGGAGAGTTCCTCGGCCTTGTCCGCCAGCGCCGTGAGGAAGCGTGCAGCCTTGGGGGCGATATTCTGTCCAAGGCGGTCCAGGCTTCGCTCAATGGAGTCCGTGGCGTTGTCAAAGTCGTCACGCAGTCCTGCGGTCGTTTGCTTGGACTTGGCCGCCGTGTCAATGAGCGCGGCGAGAAATGCCTTGGGTGCGATCCCCGCCTTCTGGATCAGCTCGGTGTCGGTGGTGCCAAAGGCTGTTTGCATCCACTGCCCGATCTGGGGGAGCTGCTCCTGAAGCTGACGGATTTCCTCTTGAGATACTTTAGACTTGGTCGCGATCTGAGAGAGGGCGAGTGTCACTAGGTCGAGCTGCGCTTTGCCCTTGCCGACGGTGGCCAGAGCGCCGCCCATGGCGATAAGCGCTTTCTCTGACTTCTCGGCGGCGATCCCTGCGGCCTGGAGCCGGATGGTTCCCTGAATCGCTTGCTGGAAGCCAAGGCCGGGGAGCTTCGCGGCAGTTTCGAGTCGCTTGAGCTGCTTGTCCGCCTCGGCGGACGATCCCGCGACCGCGACGAGGCCGCGCTTGAGTCCGTCGAGTTGCACCGTGGTTTTTATTGCTTGGCGTCCCAGCGCCAGCAGCGGGGCAGTGAGGCCGACGGTCAGTGTGGTTCCGACGGTGGAGAAGGCCCGTGCGGTATTTTCCATCTGCTTGCCGGTTTCTTGAACCTGTCGGCCCGTCTTTTGCGTTTCCTCCCGTGCTCCGCGCATGCCGGAAGTGAAGCCGCGATCCTCTAGCGAGAGCACCGCAAGTAACTGTGAAACGACGTAGCTCATGATTCTCTCACTTCATGCCCCTCAGCCTTCTTAGTGGCCCCTCTGCCCCTAGTTGTGGCCCATTTGCCGGGCTCGCCGGGCGGCTGACTCGGCTTCTCTCTCACTGCGCTGGATGCGAAGTGTGTCGGCTTCGTCTTCCGCCGTCATGGCCGCGATTGCGGCGGTGATGTCGTGGAAGGGCATCTGCCGGACTTCGTGAGGGGTGCAGCTGTAGCGCCGGGCTACTTTGTCGAGGATGTACCAGTCGGGGCAGTCGCCGAGCTCTCCTCCGGTGTCGAGGAACTGGACGAGCCCGGAGACGTCGGAGGGGGGATTTTGCAGTCCTCGTCAATCGCTGATTGGATCAGGTCGAGCAGCTTCTCGGGGAGCGCTGCGACCCGCTGCAAGTCTGTGGTCGGAATCGGGCCCGCCTCATCTTCGACATCCCAAGCCGCGACGAGCCGACAGACCTCCTCAGCATCCAGGAGTGTGGTCGTCTGTTGCAGCTTCTCGAACTCCTCCAGCGCCGCGCTAGAGAGAGCTTGGAATCCCGCGATCTGCGCTTCGAGGGCGGTTTCCTCGTCGTGGCTGAGTCCCTCGCTCTCCAGCCGCGCCATTGCCTTTGCCTTGCGCGCTTCGTTGTGGGTGTAGATGCTATTCGTCTCGTTGACGCGGTAGAGCATCTTGCGGCGCTCGCTCCCCAGCGAAGCGGTGAGCGCAGGTGACTTCTGGTTGCATCGGTACTCAAAATGGACGACTAAGCCGTCCATTGAGACGGTGAGCGGCTTGGTGATGTTATCGAATCTCATGGATTAGACTCCTTGATTTGTAAGGTTGAGAGCGTCGGGGAACTGTCCAGCACTCTGGGTAGCACCGGCTGCCATGAGGGTGGTCTGGTCGGTGTCAATGACGATCTCCAGGTAGCCGCCGAAGCCCGAGTCGTAGATCATCTGAAGGTCGTACTCACCCGCCTTGACTTTGTGGCCGTCACTGAGTCCCTTGATGCGGTAGTTGAAGGGGAAGCGGATCTGGACTTTGTAGTTGAAGCCCGCCTCGATCAGCGCACCGGTCCAGAGTAGCCCGGAGAATTTCTTGTTGCGCTTGCGCAGGTCTTCCATCACACTTTGGTCGGCGAAGGCGTCTTGTTCGATGTTGATGCCCGCCATCGGCTGGTAACCATCGCCGTCGGTGTCCACGGTGTTGACGAAGCTCTTGGCGGCGCTGTTGCCCACGAAGAGAGGGCTGAAGATGTTGTTACTCCCGAGGTTGTACTCGAAGCAGCGCGTGAGCTTCTTGGGATCGGTGAAGAGGGTGCCGACCGTCGCGACGTCCGCAACGTAGGCGGCCCATCCATTGGCATCTAGTGGCACGAGGGGCACGTCGGCGATGCTGGTTTCCATCGTCACGCCCTCGGTGGCGATTCGCTGGCCGATGCCGTTGCCGGAGAAGCTGCACGCCTCGGTACCGAAGCTGAGACCCAGGCTCTGGATGGCGGCGAAGGTGCAGCGGTGTGCGCCTGCGTCCCCGCCAAAGTCCATAGTGGCGCTCTTGCGTCCCTTGGGGCCGTCGAAGTCGGGGAAGAAGGTGTAGCGGCGTGTGTTAGTAGCTCCCGCTGGCGTTGTCACCGTCGGATCGCAAAGGTGGAGGGCAAGCGCGATAATAAGGTCGTTGACCGCGAGCTGGCCGCCCAGGGCGAGCGTGGTGTGCGCTCCGTGAATCCCGTAGGAGCCGACCGGAACAGCGATGCCGCTGGCAGTGACAGTGCCCTGTGGCTCGACAGGAGTTTGCTGGACGCGAAGCCCGAGCAGACGTTTTGCCGCTTTGACAGCCACGCCGCAGTCGGTCTCGAAACCGAAGATAGTGCGCTCGTAAGCGCTGGCTCTTTCTGGTGTACAGGCCATGATGAAAACCTTTCTTGGCCCTTATGGATTCGGGCAGGGGTGAAACGTGAACTCGTAGTCGCCCCCGGCAATGAGCCAGGGGACTTCCGTGGTTGCACCGATAATAGCGACGCGCTCGGGAACCGCTTCGATGATCTCGCCGACGTTGCGACTGCCGCAGACGTGGAGATTGTCCGTGGTGTGCGAGCCGACTCTATTGAGGCGCTGGTGGATCAGTGCCTTCCAGACCAGCACGTCGTCGGTCTGTGCTTCTGGGCCCCGTGCAAGTGCCTTGATCTTGACCGTAGAGAGAGCCGTCTTTCCCTCGTTTGCATGGCGCGGCGTGGTGGGTGTTGCCTGTACGGTGAGGAAGGGAGTGGGGCAGTCTTTAGGGACGCTGCCACTCCAGTAGACACGCCCCGCGAAAGTCGCCTCAGCGGCTAGGCGCGACATGATCCAGGGGAGTAGGTCTTCGAGCATGGCGAAGCCTCCTAGCTTATTTTGATGACTTTGGCGAGCTGACTACCGACCGTCTGC